>NZ_JAIXRZ010000060.1 GCF_027484945.1 Flavobacterium sp. | reverse complement strand
CTGTTAATCAGAGGGTCCTTGGTTCGAGCCCAAGAGGGGGAGCAAAACAAAAGCCTGATATGAAAGTATCAGGCTTTGTTGTTTTAAGAAACTCCAAGATTTATTCTTTTATAAATTTAATTGCACTTTTATCTGATACCTTTAAATAATAAATACCTTTTGATAATTGCTCTACATTGATTGAAGTATCAACATCGTTAAGCTTGCCTTTTAAAACGACTCTTCCTAAACCATCAACTACATTATAAGGTAGATTTATAAGATTGTAGTCAACTTTTACATTTAAGACGCTTATAACGGGATTAGGGTATAATTTTAAATCAACTACATCAAATATTTCTGTATCTAAACTTGTACAATCAAGACCACCATCATATGTTATATACCAACCATAGGTACTAATTATAGAAGCTCGGGCATTTGCACCGTTACAATATTTAGAATTGCCACCAGAAAAAGACACATTTGGCTTTAAAGGAGTTTCATTTGCACTTATTGTTGACCAACCTATTAATAGAGCATCATAATTTGTAGTAGAAAGTTGAGCACCCGTAAACATATCAGTCATATTAGTTACATTACTTACATTCCAAGACCCGATAGGTTGGTTGAAGGCAGTTGCACTAAAAAACATTCTATCCATATTAGTCACATTACTAACATCCCAAGACCCAATAGGCTGGTTAAAAGTATTAGGATTAAAAAAAGGACTTGCAAACATACGATTCATATCAGTAATAAGAGTTGTTACTATATTATTGAAAGGAATAGGTGTTGAACTACTTGGTTGTGTAAAAAAAGATATTCCCGACTGAATATTTTTAGCATAATCAGTTATATTACTTTTAGTTGTATTGTCTACAATAGCAAACCATTCCAATATTCCTCTTGGACTTGCTTGAACAAAGTAGGGTGAAGGAACTGTAGTCCCCGTCCATTTAACGGTAACACCATTCGCATCTAATACAACTGTTTGTGATTTGGTGGTTTGAGCGGTAAAAAACAATGTAATAAAAAGGAGTAGTATTTTTTTCATAAATTGAAATTATATCATTCGAATACAAATATATATAAAAATTAATTTTGCCTAAACTATTGATTTTAAGACAATTGAATAATAAATTATCGCCTTAAAATTGTAACTTTCTCCAATAGGGGGAGCTAATTGAAGAAAGAGGTCATTATTGACCTCTTTTTTATTTTTACCATTTTGCAAAACCTTACTGGCATTGAGGAGAAGTTCTATTGGAGTTGTGAATTTAGGTGTTGCAACTTTTTTTCTTCAAGATGTGATTTTATATAATTAAATAAGTTATCTACATAAGTCCCAAGTTCTATCTTGATTATCAATTAATGCTTGTAATTGTCCTGAGCCATCATATTGACATGTAAATTTCATTGAAGGAAGATTTGAATTGGCACCAGTAAAATCAAAAGTCAATCTATAAGCCGACCCGTAAACTCCTTCATCTCTTAATGTCCATCTTCCTTGAACGGTTTTAATTAAGTTATTTTGATTGTCATATAATTTATAATATCCAATAAAAGTTTTATTATCCAATAATGAAATTTCATACTTACCTTTATAAGTGTAAACACAATATTTTCTTATACTGCCTTCAGGTTTGGTTTTTGATTCATATTCTTGCTGAATCCTTGCACTTTCTCTCTTGCCGGTTTCTATTTCCTCGTCGGTTTCATACTTTTGAATTTTAATTGGAAGGGTGGTAAATGGATTTCCCCAAGAGTTTTTGGAAGGCTTAAGATAATATAGTTCTGCAAGAGTTTTATAAATATCCGCAGAAGTTTTATATTCAATGGATGCTTCTTTTACATTTGAAAAAAATATTTTTATAATATTTAATTTAGGTATCATTAATTTTTTATCTACAAGAACACTTAATCTTTTAAGTTCTTTTTTATATGACATTTGATTAGTAGTATCAACATCAATAATAAATTTATTACAAGCATAACCGATTGTGCTTAGAATTTTTTGTTTTTCAATATATCCATCTGAAAATTTCTTATTTGCGGGATTTCCAGTGTAAGAAAAAGTTATTTCATTGATTCCAAAATCACTTTGAGAACTACTAATGGGACTATTTTGTTTTTCTTTTGAAGTTTCAGTTTTTATAATTTGTTTTTGTGTAATATTTTTTGAAGCAACTTCACTTTTTTCGGATTCGGCAGGTAAAACATTCCCTTTAATTGTCAAAACTTTAGTCGTTTGATTTGTAGCATTAGACCATACAGTAATTGTTTTTGTAAAGTTTCCAACTCTATCAGTTGCATAATGTATTTTTATTTTGCCTTTAGCTCCGGGAGCAATTTCACCTTCAGGGTTTTTTGTTATGATGCAACTACAAGAACCTTGTGTTTTTTCAATTAATAATGGTTTATTACCATTATTTACAAAAACGAATTCTCTATTTCCATCTGCATTATGAGAAATAGTTCCATAATCTATAACTTCGCTTTCAAAAGACAGTCCAACACCATCAACTTGATATTTAGCTACAATTTGGTTTGCTTTCTCTAGCCAAACTAATGGTCCGCCAGCAACATATTTTGTTTCCCCTAGTCGTTCAAAATTAGTTTTACCATCAATAATTACTCCTGGTTTTGCAAACCAAACTGTTGGATAACCTATAACTTGGAAAAACTGTTGTAATTTATTATTTTGAATCTTCAAATCATCACTTTGTGCGGTTCTTCTCGGAAAATCTAATTCTACTAAAATCACTTTTCCTCTAGCCCAAGCTATAAATTCAGGGGTATTAAAAACTTCATTTTGTAAACGAGTACTCCACCCATTCCAATCACTTCCTGTAAAAAACAAGAACAATGGTTTGTTTTCAGCTTTAGAAAGAGCAATAGCTTCATCGATATTAGTGTGCCAAGTTAATTTTTCTTGAGCTTGAATTTTCATTAATGAAATTACTACTAATAATGTTATAAAAATTTTCTTCATTATGTGTTTTTTTCAAAGATATTAAAAAAATTTAATCTAAAATATTGTATTTCTGATTGTTAAATAAACTATCATCGCATCAAAATTGTAACTTTCACCAAGAGGGGGAGCAGAAACCCGATACGAATGTGTCGGGTTTTTTTTATTTCCCTCGCAGGGCGAGAAGTTTATCCCGGTGTAACGAAGTGAAATCGGGAAGCCCAAGAGGGGGCTACTAAAGAAAAGCCTTCACAGCAATGTGAGGACTTTTTTATTCATAAGATAATTCTCTATTTTTTTATTTTTACATAAGGAATTAAAAAAATCTTATAATTATGCTCGCAAATTTTCTTAAAAAATATAAACGTGAAGTTACAGTTGGAATTATAGTTTTTCTCTTTTTCTTATTTAGAGATTTAATTAAATCTATTCGGTAAATAATTTATATTTCAAGCCGATTATTTTCAAACAATTGAATACGCAGGCATCGCATCAAAATTGTACCTTTAATTTCATTTTTTGATGTTAAATGGAATGACTCGTTTTTTATTGAAAGGATGGTTTTAAACACAAAAATCCATTACAACCGGTAACAAAAAATATAATTCAACAACTAATGGATATATTTAAATAATTTTATCATGAAAACTCCTTTTAACAAATTTCTTTACATCGGATTTCTACTCTTAGGATTATTTCAAGCATTTTTTTCTAAAGATTATATGCAAGGTGCTGCATCGTTAGGGATTGCATTAGCTTTTGACCCCTTTGACCCGGAGCAAAAATGGAATGATCGCCCCAAATGGCAAAAAGCTGTATTAATCATTCATCTCGGATTAGTTGCTGCGATGTTTGGTTTTGGAATTGGACTTAATGATAAATAAGTCTAGTGAACGATAAAAGAGTATTTTTTACATTTTCTCTTTAATCGCAGAGCTTTCTAAATAATACCCTATTTACAAATGAAACGATTTTTAAATAACCCTAGAACCCTGTAACAATTCCCATCCATCGACTACTAACTCTTCAATCCGATTAAAACATACGCATTATGAAAAAACTTACGGTTCCCTTTTTAGCCTTAGCTGCTTTAGTAATTTCTTGTCAAAAAACAGAAACGCTTCACTCAGGCATCACAAAAGCCAATATGGATACGCTAGTCAAACCCGGCGATAATTTTGACGCTTATGTCAACGGAAATTGGAGTCGTAAGACAAAAATTCCGGCCGATAAATCCTCTTATGGGGCTTTTGATATGCTGTTGGATAAATCTGAAAAAGATGTAAAAGAAATCATCCAAGCCGCAGCAAAAAGTAACAGTTCAAACGGATCTGAAGAACAAAAAATTGGCGATTTATACGCCTCTTTTATGGACCGAAAAGGGCGTGATGCAAAAGGATTGCAACCGATCCAATCCGAGTGGGCAAAAATTGATGCGCTTACCAATTATGAACAATTGGCAGCATTTTTAGGTGATGCAAACCGCGAAGGACTACGCGCACCATTTGGCGTTTTTGTAAACACAGATTATACCGACCCTACAAAAAACGTGATTATGTCATGGCAAAGTGGTTTAGGCCTACCCGATCGTGAGTATTATTTATCTCCCCTACCCGAAATGGCAGCGATTCGCTCTGCCTACAGTCAACACGTAGAAAAAATGCTGGAATTGGCTAAATTTCCAAATGCCAAAGCCGATGCCGGAACTATTGTAGGTCTAGAAACAGCTATAGCTACGATTCATGTTCCGAAAGAAGAAAATCGGGATTCCAAAAAATTAAACAATCCAATTAAGGTTGCTGAGTTGAAAAATACTATGCCCAACTTTAATTTAAAAAACTACTTAATTAAAGCAGGGATGGGTAAAGAAAAAGTACTCATTGTAGCGCAACCCGAATACATGAAACGCTTGGATGCATTGATTGCTTCCACTCCCTTAACAACTTGGAAAACCTATTTAAAATGGTCCGTATTGGATGGGGCGTCATCATCATTAACAAAGGCACTTGATAATCAAAATTTTGAATTCTATGGCAAAGTACTCAACGGTACCGAAAAACAACGTGATGATTGGAAACGCGCTGTTCAAACCGTAAATGGTGGCTTGGGTGAAATGATTGGAAAATTATATGTAGAAAAACATTTCTCCCCAGAGGCTAAAGAACGTATGACAGTTATGGTAAAAAACCTTTTGAAAGCGTATGCGGAAAGTATTAAAAGTTTGGATTGGATGAGTGAGGCAACCAAAAAAGAAGCGCTTAAAAAAGTGGACAAGTTCATGATTAAAATTGGATACCCTGACAAATGGCGTGATTACAGTTCGTTGACGATTTCTAAAGATGATTTGTATGGGAATTTACAACGTTGTGCAGCTTTTGAATACGATCGAAATTTGGCTAAATTAGGTAAACCTGTCGATCGTACTGAATGGGGCATGACACCTCAAACGGTAAATGCATATTATAACCCATCGCTTAACGAAATTGTTTTTCCAGCTGCAATTTTACAACCCCCATTCTTTGATATGGATGCCGATGACGCGGTAAACTATGGTGGAATTGGTGCGGTAATTGGGCATGAAATCGGCCATGGTTTTGATGATGAAGGAAGCACTTTTGATGGAGATGGTAAATTGCGCAATTGGTGGAATGAAGCCGACTTAGCCGCATTTAAGAAAAGAACAGGAGCTTTGGTCGCACAATACAATGCATTTGAAGCTTTACCTGGTTTAACGGTTAACGGCGCCTATACTTTGGGTGAAAATATTGGTGATTTAGGCGGTTTGAGTATTGCAATTAAAGCCTATAAAATGAGTTTAGAAGGTAAAGAAGCCACAAAAATGGACGGTTTTACTGGAATTCAACGGGTTTTCTTAGGATGGGGACAAGTTTGGTTGGATAAATCCCGTCCTGAAGCCATCCGCTCACAAATTGCAGCCGATCCCCATTCGCCAGCCAAGTTTCGTATCAACGGAGTGGTTCGCAATATACCTGAATTTTACGAAGCGTTTAATGTTAAACCTGGTGACTCACTTTACTTGGCTCCTGAAAAACGTGTGAAGATTTGGTAAACAAAGTCATAAGTCAATAGTCGTAAGTCTTGAAAGACAGCAATTGAAAACTGCGATTGAAAACTACGACTTTCAACTCATTCTCCTATCTTTGTCTTACAAACCAACCACTAAATGACAACTAAAATATTAATCATCGGTGCTTGTGGGCAAATAGGCACCGAATTGACCACACAACTCCGGGCACAATATGGTGTCGAAAACGTAGTTGCATCGGATATTCGGAAGCTCAATAATGCTATTGTAAATACAGGTATTTTTGAAGTAGTTAATGCACTCGATTACAACCAAATCGAACACCTTATTGAAAAATACCAAATAACCGATGTTTATCTAATGGCGGCTTTGCTTTCGGCAACGGCAGAAAAAAACCCAGCTTTTGCTTGGGACTTGAACATGAATTCCTTATTTCATGTATTGAATTTGGCAAAAGCGGGTAAAATCAAGAAAATCTTTTGGCCTTCGAGTATTGCTGTATTCGGGCCTACAACACCACGTGAAAACACCCCGCAGTATACTATTATGGAACCTACTACGGTATACGGAATTTCGAAGCAAACAGGCGAACGATGGTGTGAATATTACCACCACCAATTTGGGGTAGATGTGCGGAGTATTCGTTACCCCGGCTTAATTAGCTGGACATCTGAACCTGGAGGCGGCACTACAGATTATGCAGTGGATATCTACCATAAAGCTTTAGAAGATGGAAAATACGAATGTTTCTTAAGTGAAGACACTAAACTTCCCATGATGTATATGGAAGATGCTATTCGTGCTACAATTGAAATTATGCAAGCGGATACTGAAAAAATAAAAATACGCTCGTCCTATAATTTAGCCGGAATTAGTTTCACGCCAGCTGAAATAGCCGCAGAAATAACAAAACATATTCCCAATTTTACGATTACGTATAAACCTGACTTTCGTCAAAAAATTGCCGATTCCTGGCCGGCATCTATTGACGATTCACGTGCACGTTCAGACTGGGGTTGGTCGCACCAATTTGACCAAAGTGCAATGACAACAATAATGCTAGAAAATTTACGAAAATAACGTGTGGACTTACTCTTTTTTTAAAGAGAGTTTGTCTAGTATCGGGTTTTCAATAGGTGATTTGATTTTAATTACCGCATCGGTGGTTTCGTTTGGAATTGTCATGGATAGCACATAGTGTTTGATTTTCCAACCTTGCGCCGTCAATTGAAGAACTCCACTACCCCTACAAATTTTCATTTGGGTATCCAAAAGCTCATCAAACCAAGCGGTTTTACCATCTGGTGTAAAATAAATATGCCGTTCTAGAGATGTAAAATTCCATGCTTTCCCACGATCAAAATACGGCTTGGAAAATTCTTGAAAGGCTTTTTTATTCCAATTTTCGGTGGCATCTGTCCCAATGAAAACCGATTCATCATCCATCACTTCAAAATAAGCATTAAAATTGGCTGTTGCAGCGGCTTTATGCCAATGATCTAGTAATTGATTTATGGATTCTTTTGGCGATTGGGCAAACGTGATGGTGGTAATAAAAAGGAAGAGGTATTTCATGGGTGACTGGTGACTAGTGACTGGTGACTGGTGACTAGTGATTGAACGTTAATTGTTTGGCGTTTGAAAGGTACAAAAAAGAATATAGGTATAGGAAGTGGAAAAATAGAAATCGTTTAATGAGTGTAAAAGGTGATAGCAGTTTAAACGTGAAAAGGACGATTCGTTTTCAAATTAGCTCATTAAAAAAAGGCACGTGAATACAGCCCCGGTAGAGCTGATATCCTACCGACCATCGGAAGGTAGATAAAGGCGATAACGGGACGGCATTGGATAAAAACGAAAAACATGAGCTGCCAAATAAAACCCTACAAATACCTATTCATAGTGGTTGTAAAACTTACCAAATGTTTAACTCAATTTCTCCAATCTAGTTTCTTATTTTTGCAAAGCATAAAGATATATAATGAAATTACGTTGGTTATGCTTATGTTCGATACTTTGGTTAGGCTGTCAGAATGACAATGCCGCTTTGTTGATTGAACAACAAAAAGAAGCTAAAAAGAAAGAGGCCATTTTTAACACAATTAACAGCGGTTGGGAATTTGAGATTGCCCCTATCAATCCACAAACTATGGAGCGTATTGGCACATGGAATGAGTGGCGAAATTTTTTACGAGAAATTAATCAAAAACCAAAAAGTACCCTGAGTGCCTTTCAAAAAAAAGCTACTGTTTTAGTGGCAAAATCCAACGAATTGCTTTTAGGGATTCCAGATGCCTTCAACAAACCACAGGTTCGAGCCCGAATAATGGTCATCAATACTAAACTAAAAAGTTTGGATTTATATATTCATCTCAATCAAATTCCAGCCAGTAAAGTTGTGAAATTGGTTGATGAAATTACGATCGAAATAGACTATTTGCAATTACAAATGGAAGAAATAGTTGAACGAAGTTTGATCCCTCGAGAAGAAGGTGAGCCCGATTTTGAAATGATGAAAGACACGACTCGAGCGATTCCCAATACGATAATAAATCCCTAAGTTTTGACTAAGCAAACGCTACTTTCGGTGTATCAAAATGCGCCAAAAGTCCAACTTATTGCCCAGGCCCTAGAACAACGCGAAATGAAAATTAATGCGCGCGGATTAGTTGGGTCTGGCTTATCTTTTGTCATTCAAGCTTTATTTGAAAAAGTCAATCGCCCATTTTTGCTATTATTTAATGACAAAGAAGAAGCGGCTTACTACTTAAACGACTTGGAACAATTAATCAGCGATCACGATGTATTGTTCTATCCGGGTTCCTATCGCCGGCCATATCAAATTGAAGAGACCGATAATGCAAATATTTTATTGCGTGCCGAAGTTTTGAATCGCATCAATTCGCGAAAAAAACCAGCACTCATAGTCTCTTATGCAGAAGCGTTGTTTGAAAAAGTGGTGACTAAAAAGGAACTGGAAAAAAACACCTTAAAAATTTCGGTCAATGACAAAACCAGTATTGATTTTATTAATGAGGTGTTGTTTGAATATAATTTCAAGCGCGTTGATTTTGTAACTGAACCGGGTGAATTTTCAGTTAGAGGTGGAATTATTGATGTATTTTCTTTTTCTAATGATAATCCCTATCGAATTGAGTTTTTTGGTAATGAAGTAGATTCCATCCGTAGTTTTGATGTAGAAACGCAGTTATCGATTGAAAAGTTGAAAAAAATCTCCATTATTCCGAATGTTGAAAATAAATTTTTTGAAGAAAACCGGGAGAGTTTTCTCGATTATATTGACCATTCGACCGTGTTGTTTCTTCAACACACAGAAATTTTGGGACAACAATTGGATAAGTTATTCGGAAAAGCTACTGAAGTATTTGGAAAATTAGAGGCCGGTATTCGACATGTTTCACCTGAAGATTTATTTATTCATCAACAATTTTTTCTAAAAAGGGCTGCCGAATTTTCAGTCGTTGAATTGAGTAATGACCCTCATTTTCAAGCATCCAAAACTATTTCGTTCCTACAACAGCCCCAACCTTCTTTTAATAAGCAATTTGATTTGTTATTGAATAATTTAGGGGAAAATCATTTCAACGGGTATAAAAATTACTTGTTCTGTTCCAATGAAAATCAGGCAAATCGATTTCACGATATTTTTGAAGACATTGATGAACAGCATCACGAAAGTATTCGAAAGCAATACAACACCATCGTTTCTCCAATGTATCAAGGATTTATCGATGAGGAAAATCAAATTGCGTGTTATACCGACCATCAAATCTTTGAACGCTACCATCGATTTAATTTAAAAAATGGGTATTCCAAAAAACAAACGATTACGTTAAAAGAGCTCACTTCGCTAACAGTAGGGGATTATGTAACCCATATAGATCATGGAATTGGTAAGTTTGGCGGATTACAGAAAATTCAAGTTGAAGGTAAAACGCAAGAAGCAATTAAACTGATTTATGCTGATAATGATATTGTATATGTGAGTATACATTCGCTGCATAAAATTTCCAAATACAACGGCAAAGACGGCACTCCCCCAAAAATTTACAAATTGGGTTCCAATGCCTGGAAAGCTTTAAAACAAAAGACCAAAGCAAGGGTAAAACATATCGCATTCAACTTAATTCAGCTTTATGCCAAACGGCGAACCGAAAAAGGGTTTGCATGTGTCCCCGACAGTTATTTACAAAAAGAATTGGAGAGCTCATTTATCTATGAAGACACGCCTGATCAATACAAAGCCACACAGGAAGTTAAAGCCGACATGGAAAATGACCGCCCAATGGACCGTTTGGTTTGTGGAGATGTTGGATTTGGAAAAACAGAAGTAGCGATTCGGGCAGCTTTTAAAGCAGTCGATAATGGTAAACAAGTGGCGGTATTGGTACCAACCACAATTTTGGCATACCAACATTTTCGGACATTTTCGGAGCGATTGAAAGAATTGCCGGTTACCATTCATTATTTGAACCGTTTTCGTACGACCAAACAAAAGAACGAAACCTTAAAGTTATTGGAAGAAGGGCAAGTAGACATCATCATTGGTACTCATCAATTGGTTAACAAAGATGTAAAGTTTAAAGATTTAGGCTTATTGATCATTGATGAAGAACAAAAGTTTGGTGTAAATGTAAAAGACAAACTCAAAACGATTTCGCATACGGTGGACACGTTAACCTTAACGGCAACTCCAATCCCTAGAACGTTACAATTCTCGTTAATGGCAGCGCGTGATTTATCGGTAATTACTACCCCACCGCCGAACCGTTATCCCATAGAAACACAAGTAGTACGGTTTCACGAAGAGCTAATTCGCGATGCGGTTTCCTATGAAATTCAACGCAATGGTCAGGTCTTTTTCATTCATAATCGAATTGAAAATATCAAGGAAGTAGCCGGAATGATTCAGCGTTTAGTTCCGGATGCACGTATTGGAATTGGCCACGGACAAATGGAAGGAAAAAAATTGGAAGAGCTAATGTTGGCTTTTATGAATGGTGAGTTTGATGTTTTGGTGTCTACTTCAATCATAGAAAGCGGTTTAGATGTACCCAATGCCAATACAATATTCATCAATAATGCTAATAATTTTGGTTTATCCGATTTGCATCAAATGCGCGGACGCGTGGGCCGTAGCAATAAAAAAGCATTTTGTTATTTTATTACACCTCCGTATTCAGCAATGACGGATGATGCGCGAAAACGGATTCATGCGTTGGAGCAGTTCAGCGAACTCGGAAGCGGATTTAATATTGCGATGAAAGATTTAGAAATTCGCGGAGCGGGTGATTTATTGGGTGGTGAACAAAGTGGATTTATCAATGAAATTGGTTTTGAGACCTATCAAAAAATCATGAATGAAGCCATTGAAGAGTTGAAAGAAAATGAATTCAAAAACTTGTATCAAGAGGAAAGCGATCCAGAAACAAAAGAATATGTAAAAGATTTACAAATCGACACCGACTTTGAATTGCTATTCCCCGACGAATATGTCAATAATATTACCGAACGTCTAAACTTGTACAATGAATTGAGTACAATCAAAGACGAAAAGACTTTAACTGATTATGAGCAGCGTTTAATCGACCGATTTGGGCCGTTACCAAAACCCGCCAAGGCGCTAATTAATAGCATTCGAATCAAATGGAAAGCTACTCAATTAGGTATTGAAAAACTGATTTTAAAACAAGACAAAATGGTGGGTTATTTTATTGGTGACCAACAAAGTGATTTTTACCAAACCAATCGTTTTATGCAGATCTTGGAGTATGTGCAACGCAACGGCAATATCTGTAAAATCAAGGAAAAGCAAACCAAAAATGGGTTACGCTTACTAATTACCTTTGAACAAGTAAAATCGATTCAAAAAGCCTTGGAATTAATTGAAAAATTATAAAACCATCTATTAATTCCCTACATTGTTTACTTCTTGATTACTTTAAAATGTACTACACGATCTTGGTCAAATTGTAGTCTAAAGAAATAGGTTCCGACAGCGTAATTTCGTAAATCGACTTGAATAGTAAATCCTGTGAGCTTTTCTTGGTGCAACATTTGACCAGTTACATTATATACAGCAACCGAATCTAACGGCGTTTTTGATTGAATTTGTACGATTCCATTGGAAGGATTGGGATAGTACGAAAAATCAATTCCTTCAAATGTAGGTGTATTTAAATTGGCTGTACAACCTATGGCAGCAACCCAGCCGGCTTCGGTAACAAATTGATCCGATTTGAATTGTATGGTTAACGATCCATCAGCCGCAGACGATTCAAACGGTCCGGGGATTGTGTTTCCTGTATAACCAAGTCCGTTATTAAACTCTGGCGCCGATGTAGAATTACCATTATAAATAAACATATAATCATAATCGACTTCCAAATCAAAAACCGAGAACGAGAGTGTTATGTTGTTGGAAGGGATATTGGGAATAATTGTACGAACTAAGGTCTCTTCATCCTCATAATCTAGATCGGCTCCTCCCGTATCGGTAAATACTGAGCCCGAACAAAACGCATCAGCAGTCATAAAAATTATTTTACGACCACCAATTTCTAATCCGTTAGGGCAAATTGGGGTCACTTCAAAAACATAATAGGTATTGGGTGCTAAATTCGTTGCGGTTAATGATGAAGTAGCAACGGTAGTCCAAACACCTGGAGAAGCACCATTTAAATAATAACGGACATTCCAAGAGGTTATTCCACTTGCATCAACCCAACTTAAGGTTGCAGTGGAAAGTGTGGTTGATTCCACAACAATTTCTTGAACAGTATTGATGCATGTATTGATGCAATCTGAACTCAAACAAGAGCGTGAATCGAACGTATCAAGAATTTGCTGCGCAGGTTGAAGGCCAAAACCGTTACTTAAATCAATTCCAACATTACTCACTAAATGACAATAACTCATAATGGTCCCCGAGGAAGGAATTGTTAACGGATTCGTACTACAAAAGGCCCCTTCTGCTGATGAGCCAAGACCTGCGGTAGCACAATTATCGATAGCGGTATTATTTCCGTTCCAAACACATGCATGGGTGTGTGGTGAACCCAGTAAATGTCCCAATTCATGAGTAATAACTAAAATAGTCCAAGAATACGTTGGAACCGTTTGAAAATCTAATTCGACATCTGAATAAGAAAAATTCTGCGCGGAACATAACCCATCGATTGTAACCGCTACACCACCTAATCCCCCTGGATCAATACCAACCAATTGACCTAAGTCACCGTCAAAAACCGGTCGAACTTGGTTGAATTTATATAAATAAGCTATAGAGCTATTTCCAATTCCCTCGTAAGGATCGGGGGAAGTCCAAATAAATACCGATTTTAAAGAAACTGTAATTCCGTCATTCTCAAAAATCGTTTGAACATTATTAAAAACAGAGGTCATCCAATCGGTTGTTTCATTTAAATCACTACCATTTTCAAGATACAAATTATGATCGATTTCAAAATACATCGTTGCACATTTGGATGAAAGTGAGTTTTGCGAAGGCAATCTATCGCTATGCTGATGGATCGTATAATTATCTGCAGTATTACAAGCGAACGAAGAATTTATATTCATTTTTGCATCGGAATAAATCACATACGTTGAACTATTTTTTAATTTGCCTACAACAATATTGTGCCCGTTTCCAGAAAGAATACCATTTAACTTCCCTTCAAAAAAATTAAAACTTACCAAAGTATTGACTTGACCTTTGATACAACCTCGGTAATACAATCCAGGATCATAGGCAACGAAAGAACGTTTGTCACTATCTACGTGAAAACCTTGAGCTAAAGGATTTACGCGGTATAATTGCACTGTAATCTCCGTGTCTAAATAAGGGATGTTTAATTCTAAATATTCATGGCGTTGTTGGATTAATACATGCAATAAGTTGATGTCGAGTTGGGCATAAACAGGAGACGCTAATGTATTACTTACTGTCTTATCCGAATAATCGGGGATCTCATTTAATAAAGAAAAAGAAACAAAATTAGTTTGGGCATCTACAAGTGCTTTTACTTTTTTTCCAACATTTTGCTGCGCTTGAGTTAGGGTAATAAAAAAAAGTAAGAAAAGAGGTAGTCGAAGTTTCATAGTTTATTCTTTTGAGTAAAGGTACAAATTGGAATTTGTAATGCAAGTTAAAAATAATAGAATGCATCTTCAAGATGCTCCAAATCAAAGGATTTTTCTTGAAAATAAATCGCAATAATATCAAATCTTACTAGCCATTCCCCTTGCAGTTTTTGAACATAAGCATCTACGGCTTTAATCATTTGCTGAATTTGTTTTGGTTTCACAAAATCTTGCGGCAACCCAAAATCGATTCGACTTCGGGTTTTTACTTCAACAATGATTACGTTAGACCCCTTAAAAGCAATAATATCTATTTCCGCCTTTTGAAATGTCCAATTGGTATCCAAAATTGTATACCCTTTTTTAATTAAATAATCTACCGCTATTGACTCCCCTCGCTTACCAAGTTCATTGTGCTTTGCCATCAAATTGTTGTAAATAAAACTGCTTTATTAGCATATTTAATAGCCTTAACTTGTTGCCGAATGGCTGAAATCATTTGAATAATTTGGTTGGCTTCTTTTTGTAAACTTCGCGCTTGTTCTGGCGTTAAATAATCCAAATTTTCAGTTAACAATAAATGGGTCTGAATTTCATAGGCAGCCCCTAATGAAAAATCCAAAAAACGTAAAAACTCGGCTTTAGAATTGGCTTGATATGCTAATGCAATATTTGTAGGTAACAAGACCGATAATTGGCGAAGTTCTAACCTATTAATTTGCGCTTGATTGGAAGGTAGCGGCGAAGTGCCGCGGAAAATTGAAGTGCAGAAATCTTGGCTTTTTTTCCAGATTTCTAATTCTCTGAATGAATACATAACTATTTGGCGTTTAAAAATATACCGTAAAATTACAACTCTATTTGAAATAAAGCCGTTTACAAATACTTAATAACGGAAATACTCCTCAAGTATTGATTTTACAGATGAATTGGGACATTCAATCCCAAAAAAATTATTCAAAAATCACATGACTTTCGGTATCTGTAACTTCAAGGGTAACTGTATTCCCAAAGAGCAATGCCCGATTGTCAGAAATATGTCCGGCAGGGAAATTATAAATTATAGGAATATTGTAATTTTTAGTTACATCTTCAATAATCTCTAAGGCATTTTTGCCCCAAGGAATTTCGTTATCATGCATTTTGGTCATACTTCCTACAATGATTCCTTTCAAACTTTCTAAACATCCATTGCGCTTTAAGTTTAACATCATGCGGTCAATATGGTATAAATATTCGTCCAAATCTTCCAAAAACAAAATCTTATCCGAACAATCTATTGAAGACGGTGAACCAAATAAACTATACAAAATAGAAAGATTCCCACCAACCAACTCACCTCTCGCTTTGCCCTTTCGATTAATGGCATCACAGGGCAAATGGTATTCCAACTTTTCTCCAAATAAGGCTTGTCGCAAGGTCTCTTTTGCAGCTTCACTCGCCTTTGCATTAACGGGCATAATTCCATGTATCGATTTAAACCCTAAAGTATTCAAATGGCTATGTAATACGGTAACGTCACTAAATCCAACTACCCATTTAGGATGCTCTTTGAACTTCGAAAAATCCAATTTATCAATAATTCGGACCGTTCCATACCCACCTCGTACACACCAAATCATTTTAATAGTAGGATTATCCATCATCGCTTGAAAATCAGCAGCGCGTTCCGCATCGCTACCAGCCAATTGGTTGTCATCCAAACCAATGGTTTTTCCGATTACGACTTCCAATCCCCAACTTTTTAACCAACCTATTGCAGGTCCTAAATTATCGTCTAAATTTTTACGCGCTGTAGCCACAATAGCCACCGTGTCGCCTTTTTGTAAATAAGGTGGTGTAATCATCTTTTTTTGTGCATAAAGATTCGTTAATGAAACTAACACGAATAAGTGTCCGAAATATCTTTTCATTCAATGCATCGCTTCGGACAAATATAAGAAACTATATGTTCGTGATTTTGGGCAAATGCCGTACTTTTGTAAAAATTTTATTTCGAAATCGACATGTCTGATTTTCCAAAACGTTATACCGTTACAGCGGCTTTACCCTATACCAACGGACCTATTCATATTGGTCATTTAGCAGGCGTATATGTTCCTGCTGATATTTATTCCCGTTATCTTCGTCTTCAAGGTCGCGATGTAGCGTTTATTTGTGGTAGTGACGAACACGGTGTAGCGATTTCGATGAAGGCAAAAAAAGAAGGGATTTCGCCTCAGGAAGTTATTGACAAATACGATGGTATTATCAAGCAATCGTTTATAGATTTCGGAATTTCATTTGATAATTATTCCCGAACATCAGCTAAAATTCATCATGAAACTGCCGCCAATTTTTTTAGAAAACTCTATGATCAAGGAGATTTTATCGAAGAAACTACGGAACAATTATATGACGAAAAAGCATCGCAATTCTTAGCCGATCGCTTTGTTACGGGAACCTGTCCAAAATGCAGTAATCCCGAAGCTTATGGTGATCAGTGTGAAAAATGCGGTTCCTCTTTAAACGCAACGGATTTAATTCATCCAAAATCGACCATTACCGGAACTACACCTATTTTAAAAGCAACCAAACATTGGTTTTTGCCATTAGATCGGTATGAAGAATTTTTAAAAGAATGGATTTTAGAAGGGCACAAAAACGATTGGAAGCCCAATGTTTACGGACAAGTTAAATCATGGATTGACGATGGTTTAAAGCCACGTGCTGTAACCCGTGATTTAGATTGGGGCATTGATGTACCGGTAAAAGGAGCCGATGGAAAAAAATTGTATGTGTGGTTTGACGCTCCAATTGGGTACATTTCATCTACCAAAGAATGGGCGCAAAAAGAAGGAAAAGATTGGGAACCGTATTGGAAAGATCGTGATACGAAATTGGTCCATTTTATTGGAAAAGACAACATCGTTTTTCATTGTATAATTTTTCCAGCCATGCTTAAAGCTGAAGGAAGTTACATTTTACCAGATAATGTTCCTGCCAATGAATTTTTGAATTTAGAAGGCAACAAATTGTCTACCTCCAAAAACTGGGCGGTTTGGTTGCACGAGTATTTAATTGATTTTCCCAATAAACAAGATGTGTTGCGTTATGCATTAACTGCCAACGCCCCAGAAACCAAGGATAATGATTTTACATGGAAAGATTTTCAAGCTCGAAACAATAATGAATTAGCGGCTATTTTTGGAAACTTTATTAACCGTGTTATTGTATTAACTCATAAATACTATCAAGGAGAAGTTCCTCAGTTTGGTGAATTTACAGCTGAAGACTTACAAGTGTTGGCCGAATTAAAAGCCTATCCTGCTGTAATTGCTAGTTCTATTGAACGCTACCGTTTTCGTGAAGCGCAAGGCGAATTAATGAATGTAGCCCGACTAGGAAATAAATATCTTGCCGATGAAGAACCTTGGAAAATGTTGAAAGAAAATCCGGAGCGTGTTAAAACTCAAATGTATGTGGCCTTACAAGTGGCTGCGGCCTTAGCTTTTTTATCGGAACCGTTTTTACCCTTTACTGCAACGAAATTACGTTCGATACTCCAAATTAATTCTGATAATTGGGAGAATGCTTTTTCAAAAGAATCCTTACTACCGGTAGGACATTTTATTAATCCAGCTGAAATTCTTTTTGCACAAATTGAAGATGACGCAATCCAATACCAAGTTGATAAATTAGAAGCCACTAAAAAAGCCAATGTGATGACCAATGCGAATATAGTTCCACAAAAAGACGCAATTAGTTTTGATGATTTTTCTAAAATAGATTTACGGGTTGGAACAATTTTGGAAGCTGAAAAAATGCCGAAAGCAGATAAACTTTTGGTGTTGAAAGTAGATACAGGGATAGACGTGCGCACCATTGTTTCTGGAATTGCCGAACATTTTACACCCGAGGAAGTAATAGGTAAACAAGTAACAGTTTTGGTGAATTTAGCCCCTAGAGCGCTGCGCGGCGTTGAGAGTCAAGGAATGTTGCTGTTGACTTCAAATGCTGAAGGAAAATTAGTATTTGTAAACCCCGACACCCAAGTGCCTAATGGTCATACAATTAATTAAAAAACTTAAGAATCTAAACTTTGCAACGTTGGTCACTTACCTTGTTGCTATTGGTTTTTGGCAGTTTCTATTTAATAAGAACTCAGTGCTGAGTCCTGTATTATGGGAAATTCATACTGTTTTTTCTAGTGTTTTGCTGTTTTTTGTTTTGATGAATTATGCGCTTAAGCCACAATTATTTGATATTGTGAAAATTATCTTTCGTATTTTAATAAAAGTTTGGTTTGTGATTTTCATCGCCTTTTCCATGCATAAAAATTTGTTTGATGTCAAAGGATTTATACTAACGGCAACCTTTATATTTGGATATCTTGAGGGATTGATTGACTTAAATTCGTGGCTAAATAACCCCAATACACATTTTATTTTTGATTTTTTTAAAACAACCAATACACCCAAGTCACGGCTTACTCTTTGTGTTTTAGGAATTTCCTGGATTCATATATTTTCAGCAATAATTGCCTCACTTTATTTTTCAATAAATTAACAATGAAATTTAAAATAATAGCATTTGATGCTGACGATACTTTATGGCACAATGACCCTTATTTTGATGAAGCGCAAGATAAATTTTGTTTGCTTTTTGAGAATTATGCTTCAAAGCAAGAACTATTGCAATTGATTCTTCAAAATCAAGTCAATAACTTACCATTGTATGGTTTTGGCATCAAAGCCTTTGTCCTTTCCATGATTGAATCGGGTTTGGAATTAACAAATCATCAGCTTTCGGGAGCGCACATCCACAAAATAATAAAAATTGGGAAAGAGCTACTTCAAAAACCAGTTGAATTGTTGCCCGATGTTGAAAATGTATTACTAGCTTTACAAAGTCAATACCGTTTAGTAGTAGCTACTAAAGGCGATTTAAAAGACCAACATCGAAAACTTCATGATTCCGGCTTAGGTCACTATTTCCATCACATTGAAGTGATGAGTGATAAAACCGAAATGGATTATGAAAAAATGCTTAAACGTTTGGATATACAACCCGAGGATTTTGTGATGATTGGTAATTCTTTAAAATCGGATGTACTTCCTGTGTTAAATATAGGAGGCACGGGAATACATATCCCCTATCATACTACCTGGGAATACGAGCGAATTGATTTTGAAATAAAACACCCAAAATTTCAATCACTCTCAAAAATTACTGATTTATTAAATCATTTCTAATGAGTTCAAAAACTAAAATTGAGCTCGATTCTTGGAATCGCAAGGAACACTTTTTGTTTTACAAACAAATGGAAGAACCCTTCTATGGATTAACCACCCGTATAGATTGTACCAAAGCTTATGATAAAGCAAAACAAATTGGCGTTTCTTTTTTTATTTATTACTTACATCAAACACTAACTGCGATTAATACATGCGAACCGTTTCGATTACGAATTATCGAACATGAACCGTGGCTGTTTGAACAAATTAATGCATCTGCAACTATAATGCGAGAAGATCAAACTTTTGGTTTCTCTCTGATTGAATTTCATCCGGAACTTTCAGAATTTAATTGCAAAGCATTGCAAGAAATTAATCGTGTTCAAAATACAATAGGGCTTTTCACTCGTGAATTTCCAAATGAAAATTTAATCCATTTTTCAAGTATTCCTTGGGTTGATTTTAGCGGATTATCTCATGCGCGCGGCTTTAGTTATCACGATAGTTGTCCAAAAATATCGTTTGGTAAAATGATCGAAGAAAAGGGAAGAAAAACTATGGCACTATCAATTCATGTGCATCATGGCCTTGTGGATGGCGTCCATATAGGGCAATTCTTAGACACATTACAACAACTATTTGACAGTTAATTTATATAAGTCCAATTAACCCCATCACTGATTACAATCACTGTACGTAAATTGCCTTCATACATATACAATTGGGCCGAACCTGTTGTGGAGTTTTTAGGAAAAAACATTCCTGAAGCAGTTGTCAATTGAGCAGTTACAGTATTTTGAATATTTCTAATAATATAAATACGCCCGGGAAATGAAGCAGGACTCGGTAATTGAAATTTGTCATCAGTAACAAAAGGAACCAAGGATAGGTAAACTCCGTCATTAATTGAAACCGCTGCGCCGCCATTTCCAGAACCATTACCATTTATGGTTACAGTTTTTACAGACAAATTACCATTAATATCCAAAGTGCTTAATGGATTAGCAGTATTAATTCCTACCTGTGCTTGAAGATGTAAGCTCACAAAGAAGAAGGTAACTCCAAATAAAACAAGACGCAATACTTTCATAGTTAGGATAGTAAATTACCTTTAAGCAGATAAAAGTATTAAAAAAAAAGAACTCTACTCTACTATTAGATATCGAAAACGTTTTCGTGTTAAAAAATAAATTCTAAGCAGGTATTGTTATCAAAAAACGGTGGTTAAAAACCACCGTTTCCCTCTAAGAACCCTTCGCAAGGTTTATTTCCCGAAAAGAAGTATTTCATTAGCGGTCACTTCTGTGACATAACGTTTTTCGCCATCTTTATCATCATACGAACGATGTGTTAACTTGCCCTCCACTGCAATTTCTTTTCCCTTAACAACATGTTTTTCGACGATATCGGCCAACTTCCCCCAGGCAGTTACTCGATGCCATTCGGTTTGTTCAACTTTATCTCCGTTCTCACGATAATAAATATCGCTGGTAGTTAAAATTAAATTGGCTACTTTTTTACCTTTCTCAAAGGATTTAATTTCTGGTTCTTGTCCCACTTGACCAATCAATTGTACTGTATTACGAATTGCATTCATAGCTTACAATATGTTAAAAATTAAACCTTAGTTTTTAGTTATCAGCAGCACTTCATCCGCAACGACTTCAGTAATGTATCGCTTTATCCCTTCTTTATCTTCATAATTACGATAGGTAATTTTTCCGCTGAGGGCAATTTCTTTTCCTTTAGAAACATACTTTTCAATTAGATTGGCTAATCGACCCCAAGCAACCACACGATGCCATTCGGTTTGTTCCACTTTCTCGCCTTCCTCCTTGTAGTAAACATCATGAGTGGCGATGTTTAGGTTGGCAACTTTTTTCCCTCCTTCAAAAGATCTAATTTCAGGATCTTGGCCTACATGGCCAATTAATTGTACTCGATTTTTCATGGCTTATAATAATTAAATGATTAGTAACTGGCTTGAAAATTATGAAGACAAAATTGAGGATTTAGAATATTATTAATCGGTTATTTACCATTTACTACCGAATGTAAATGTTTGTAAACGAATTCAAATAGGTTTTTATAGATAGAATTACAGCATAAATCAAACTTTGTAAAATATTCTATATATTTGAATGTACATTTCTTGATAACTGAAATTTATAAACCTTTTTAAGCCAAAATGATAATTAAAAACCACGATTATGAAACGAACATGTTTAGAATGCGACGTGCAAATCAGCGGTCGCGAAGACAAAAAATTTTGCTGTGATGGTTGCCGTAATGTATTCAACAACCGAATGAATAGAGACAGTACTAACCTGATGCGCAACGTAAATAATAAATTGCGAAAAAATTATCGCATCTTAAATGAACTCAATGCAGAGGGAAAATCTAAAATTGCTCACGAAAAATTGTTGTACAAAGGATTTGAATTGGAGTATATTACCCATATTTTAACGACAAAAACCGGAAAAACGTATCGCTTTGTGTACAACCAAGGCTATTTACTAACAGAAGATAATCAATTGGTGCTGGTTAAAAGGGATTCTTGACCGTGCAATGCGAATATGAAAAAAAATTACACGAACCTCTTTGAAAGCTTTTTCCTTATAGGTGTAATCAGTTTATTGTTTTATCTGATGATGCCCCAATCAAATGAGGTAAATGAACCGGCAACTTTAACGGAGTTCTCCACTCAACGCGCCTTGGATAAGGTAAAAATTATTGCAAAACACCCGCATTATGTGGGCTCAATTGATCATTCCCGCGTTCAAAATTACTTGTTTGAAACACTCAAAAAGCTAGGATTAAAGCCTCAAATTCAACGGGGCTTTACCATGACTGAAAAAGGCACTTTGGTCGAATCAACCAATATTCTTGCGCGAATCAAAGGTACCCAAAATGGAAAATCACTTTTACTACTTTCCCATTATGATAGTGCGCCACACACCAAATCACACGGGGCTAGCGATGATGCATCGGGTGTAGCAACAATTTTAGAAGGTATTCGCGCTTATTTACAAGCAAGAACTCCCCACAAAAATGATATTATCATCCTATTTAGTGATGCCGAAGAACTCGGACTCAATGGCGCTGCTTTGTTTGTTACCCGACATCCTTGGGCCAAAGATATAGGCGTGGTTTTAAACTTTGAAGCGCGCGGCTCTTCCGGGCCAAGCTATATGCTCATGGAAACCAATCAAGGGAACCAGAATATGGTAAAAGCATTTCAAGCAGCTGGTGTAGAATATCCTGTTACAAATTCATTGCTTTATAGTATCTATAAAATGCTGCCTAACGATACCGATTTAACTGTTTTTAGAAAAGAAGGTCAAATCCAAGGGTATAATTTTGCATTTATTGATAGCCACTACAATTACCATACATCTCAAGACTATTTTGAAAATCTAGCACCCCAATCCTTAGCACATCAAGGAAGTTATCTCATGCCTTTGTTAAGCTATTTTGCCAATACTGATTTAAGCAACCTAAATAGTTCCAACGATTCCGTTTATTTCAATTTGCCATTTGGTGGTTTCTTTCATTATCCTTTTGAATGGATTTTACCCATGCTTATTGTTGCCGGAGTATTACTTTTAGGGTTTACATTTATAGGTTTAGGCAAACATGTTTTACAACTCGACGAAATAATAAAAGGATTTCTTCCTTTAATTGGAGCATTATTATTTGCCGTATTTTTAGGAATTGTAGGATGGTGGCTCATCAAATTAGCTTATCCCGATTATTCAACAATCCTTCAAGGATTTCCTTATAATGGACATGATTATGTCTATGCTTTTATTGCGATAACGCTTGGTTTTTGCTTTTTATTTTACCAAAAAGAAACCACGCGATATACTCCAATGAATCGATTAGTAGCGGCTTTATTTTTATGGTTACTCATTAATATTGGTATTGCATTCCAACTAAAAGGTGCTGCTTTTCTGGTTATTCCTTTATTATGTTCAACACTAATGCTTGGTATTTATGTCACCACCCAACAATCCAATCGTATTTGGAATCTCATCTTGGCAATACCAACACTTTTAATTATTGTTCCATTTATAACGATGTTCCCTGTGGGTCTTGGATTAAAAATGCTTCCAGGTTCGGCAGTCTTAACTGTTTTAGTATTCGTTCTTTTGTTACCCATTTTAGGTTCATTTACCCATAAAAAAGTCTGGGCAACACTTAGTCTAGTTTTGGGAGTATGTTTCCTAATAAAAGCGCACTTTGAGGCGCCATTTACCCACAATAAAGCAAAGCCAAATAGTTTACTCTATGTTTTTGATGCAGACAAACAAAAAGCATATTGGACTACTTATGATGACCATTTGGATACTTGGACAAGTAAATTTTTAGGTGAAAAACCGCAAAAGGCCGAAGTATTAAACCACAATCAATTATATAGCAAATACGGCAACGCGTTCCGGTGGATGAATCATGCACCAATTAAAGCATTAGTGCAGCCAGAAATCACATTTGAATGCGATTCGACTAGTGGTAAAAATCACTATTATCAAATTCGAATAACTCCAAAACGCAAGGTAAACCGGTATGATATTTTTGTGAAAAACGGAGTAGCGATTCAACACTTAAAAGCAAATGGGGTCACAGCATTGGCGCATGGTAATAAAATAGGTGGAGGCAAGTCTAATAAGATTCTGAGTTATTATGTTACCCGCAATCAACCTTTAGTCTTTTCTTTTGTGGTGTCTCAAGGAAAAATTCCTCAATTGGAGCTAATGGAAAGTTCGTTTGATTTGCTTGAAAACCCCTTATTTAAAATTCCGAAACGATTAAAAACCCAAATGCCAAAACCTTTTGTCCTCAACGATGCGGTAGTCATTGTAAATAAAATCAAGCCAATCCTAAAGCAAAATTCAACTCCTTAAATTTGGAGTGCGTACCTTTGTTATATGAAAACTACAGTAGGGATTATGGGATGCGGCTGGTTAGGATTACCATTAGCGCGCGCGTTGATGGAAAAAGGCTTCAATGTTAAAGGCACTACCACTTCTTTCGAAAAGCTTTCGGTATTAACAAATATTGGAATTGAATCCTATCGGTTACGGCTAACCGACAATGGTGTTGAAGGAGATTGGGATTCTTTTTTTTCGGAGGTAAATCACCTCATCATCAACATTCCTCCGAAGTTACGTAGTAATCCTAATGAGGCCTATTCAACTAAATTGGCTGCTCTACTTGAATTGTTAGCGCACAATAAATCGGTTAAACTTATTTTTGTGAGTTCGACTTCAGTTTATGGTGAGCACCAAAATAATGTAACAGAACAAACCCTGCCTGAACCCGATACCCCTTCAGGAAAAGAAATAATTAGAGCGGAACAATATATTCAAACTTCAGGTAATCCCTTTACAATTGTTCGTTTTGGGGGATTAATTGGACCGAATCGACATCCCATTACTACGCTTTCTGGGCAAAAATATATTGCGCGACCACTAGCACCTGTGAATTTGATTCATTTAACGGACTGTATCGCCATTTTAGAAGAATGTATCCATCGGGAAGCTATACAGGGCGCGCTTAATGCAGTATATCCGTTGCATCTATCTCGTAAAACTTACTACACAAACGCCGCAAATAAATCACATTTAGCCTTACCAGAATTTGACGAAACCGACAATCGTCAAGGAAAGCAAATCCACTCCAATTTTTTAATGGAAAACTGGAAGTATAACTTTCAAATAGCGCCCTAAAAAAGGCCATCTTTTCAGAAAGCCTTTTCATTTTAATAGTATCGAATTACCAAATTTTTACTCGTTTTTCGGGGGCTAAATACAATTTATCGCCCTCTTTAATAGAAAATGCTTGGTAAAAGGATTCTACATTCAACAAGGGGACATAAGCACGGTACATCCCGGGTGAGTGCGGATCTGTTTTTACTTGATTTTTAATTGCTTCATCTCGCATTTTCGAACGCCAAATTGTCGCCCATGAAATAAAGAAGCGTTGCTCTGGAGAATAACCATCAATTGGCCCTGGATTGCCATTTTCTTTCAAATACAACTGCAAACCATCATAAGCCGCATTCACTCCTCCTAAATCCCCAATATTTTCGCCTAAAGTAAATTTACCATCAACAAAAGTACCCGGAAGCGGTTGTAACGCACTGTACTGATCAGCCAATGCAGTTCCTAAGGCTGTAAATTGTTTTAAGTCTTCTTCTTTCCACCAATTGACGAGATTCCCATCAGCGTTGTAGCGCGCGCCTGAATCATCAAATCCGTGCGAAATTTCGTGGCCAATTACGGCACCAATACCTCCAAAATTTACGGCATCATCCGCTTTATAATCATAAAATGGTGGTTGTAAAATCGCGGCAGGAAATACAATTTCATTATAAGAAGGATTGTAGTATGCATTTACGGTTTGTGGTGTCATTCCCCAACGGGTTTTATCTACGGGTTGGGTTAAATCATCGATATTGCGTTGAAAGTTCCAACGGGAAACATTTTCCATATTTTCAAAATACGCACCCCCATTTTCTTGAGCAATAATTTCCAATTTTGAATAATCTTTCCATTTGTCTGGATATCCAATTTTTACGGTTGATTTACGTAATTTTTCTACTGCTCCAATACGGGTTTCTGGGGCCATCCATGGCAAATTATTGATACGGTTTTCAAAAGCTCGGAAAACATATTTAATCATTTTTGCTGCTTTCTCTTTGGCTTCAGCTGGAAACTTTTTTTCTACATATAATTTTCCGAGCGCTTCGCCTACCGTTCCATTAACTACTTGCAAAGCACGTTCTTCCCGAGGGCGTTGTTTTTTAGCTCCTTGCAAAGTTTGACTGTAAAATTCCCAATTTGCTCTTTCAATAGTGGTCGTTAACTCATCGGCATATTTATTCAAAAGTGTCCAGCGCATATATGCTTTCCAATCTTCAATCGCATTGGCCTTAAATAAAGCTTCCAATACTTTCATATACTTCGGTTGTGAAACAATAACAGTGTCAATACTTTTTATACCCGCTGCTGCGATGTAATCTTTCCAATTCACAGAAGGCGTTAAATCTTGCAATTGGGCAATGGTCATCGGATTATACGATTTTCTTCGGTCACGGCGTTCAACACGATCCATACGGGGCTGTGCCATTGCGGTTTCAAAAGCCAATACCCGGGCCGCATCTTCATTTGCTTTGGATTCAGACAATCCTAAATACTGGAACATACGCGCAACATGATCGACATACTTGGCACGTTTTTCTTTAGAATCGGGATCTTCAGCTACATAGTAATCACGATCCGGAAGACCCAAACTGCCCGGACCAATATTCAATACATTGCGGTTGCTGTTTTTAGCATCCACACCAACTGACATTCCATAAAAACCTAGCCCACCTAAAGATTGTCTTTCAATCAACAAATTGTTTACGTCGGTGCTATTTTTTAGGTTTTCAATTTTTAATAAGGTCTTTTTAATAGGTTCAATCCCGCGCTTATTTCGGGCAATGGTATCCATATACGTTTTGTAGACGTTTACCGCTTTGGCTTGATCTGATTTTGGATCCAATTTTTTGTTGGCTACCGCCTCTTTTAAAATAGCTAATGCATCCTTGTCGGTATTTTGGCGCAGTTCATCAAAACTTCCCCAACGGGTGCGATCAGCAGGAATATCGGTTTTATCAAACCAAGTGCCGTTAACATATCGGAAAAAATCATCGCCGGGCTTAACCGATTTATCCATTAAATCCAGATTCAATCCTGTTTTTTTGTCTTGAGCCATTGTGGTTTCTACTGCAAGTAATACGGCGCAGGTCAAAGCAAAAGAAAGTGTTTTTTTGTTTTTCATATAGGGTAGCGTTTAACTTCGATTCACAAAGCTATTAAAATTTGAAGTTGAAAAGTTGTTAAATTCAACTTAATCCCCTCAAATCAATCAAATTTTTGGGAGTAGTTCGTACTTTTGTGAAAAATTACAATGGCTTTATTTTCTAAAAGATACCGCTACCTTATTGTATTCTTTGTGCTCTTTTCTGTAGTTACAATTAGCGCATTTTATTCGGTTTTAAAACCCATAAAGACGTTGCCTATTATAACCCCCAATGATGTGAATCCTGAATTGGTAGACTCTACAGTTCAACATATCGCTTTGGAACACACTATTGGTAAATTTGCTTTTACCAATCAAAATGGTCAAATTATTACCGAAAAAGACTACGAAGGGAAGATTTATGTTGCCGACTTTTTCTTTACCACTTGCCAAAGTATTTGCCCGAAAATGACCAATAATATGGTATGGCTTCAAAACAAAATAAAAAATAACCCAAAAGTAAAACTGCTTTCGTTTTCGGTAACTCCCGATATTGATAGTGTTCCTGTTTTAAAAGCGTATGCTAAGAAAAAAGGCGTAATGGATGGCAAGTGGAATCTTGTTACGGGAGATAAAAAAGAAATTTATTACCTCGCACGAAAATCTTTTTTAGTCGTAAAAACAGGAGCACCTTCTGCAATGTATGATATGGTACACACCGAAAATTTTGTTTTAGTCGACACCCAAAAACGCATTCGTGGATTCTATGACGGAACCAACTTAGATGGCCCTACTGAACCCGGCATCAAAAATATGCAACAACTTTGGGAAGATATTCAGTTTTTGTGCCAAGAAAAGGAATAAAAACAAATCTTAAATTTATCTTTTGACATCTATAATCACAGTCATTTAACTACTTTTGTATTTTAATTCAATCTAAATAAAGTGAAGATAGCGTTGGCCGAACTCAAAATTGGACAAAAAGCCACTATACTCGAGATAAACACCGAGGAAATCCCTTTGAAATTACTAGAGATGGGATGTCTTCCTGGGAATAAAGCCGAGTTAATTCAGGTAGCACCCTTAGGAGATCCACTTTATTTTAATATCAATGATTCACATGTTGCAATTCGGATTGAAACTGCACAACAAATTGAAGTGACGCTTTAATACATCAACATGGCAGAACAGTCTATTAAAGTCGCACTCATTGGAAATCCAAATACTGGTAAAACCTCAGTTTTTAATCAACTTACCGGGTTAAAACAACAAGTAGGCAATTATCCTGGAATTACCGTCGAAAAAAAAACGGGAGTCTGCCGCCTCGACAATCAAACGAAAGCAACAATTATTGATTTACCAGGTACGTATAGCCTAAATGCTAGTTCGATTGATGAAAATGTAGTAATCGAATTATTATTAAATCGAAAAGACGATAATTTTCCTGATGTCGTCGTCGTGGTAACTGAAGTAGAAAACTTAAAGCGTAATTTACTTTTGTTCACACAAATTAAAGACTTAGAAATCCCAACAATTTTGGTGATTAATATGAGTGACCGCATGAAATTAAAAGGTATTTCCTTGGATATTCCATACCTGGAAACACAGCTAAAAACAAAAATTGCCTTAACCAGTTCGCGAAAAAATACCGGTATTGAACTCATCAAGAAATTAATTCTAGACTACCGTTCTTTACCTACCGAACCTTGTTTAAATGCTTCATCTATTGATCCCGAATACTTTGATAAATTGCGTAAAGCGTTCCCTAATCAATTGCTATATAAATTGTGGTTAGTAATTACACAAGATGTTAACTTCTTGAATTTGGAACGTAATGAAATGAAAAGTTCGTTTACGAAATCCCATAGTGAACTCCGTCGTCTCCAACAAAAAGAAACCATCAAGCGCTATCAATTTATCAACGACACTTTAAAGTTAGGACAAACCATTGACCAATCGAAAGCCAGTGATATTCGAGCAAAATTAGACCGTGTGCTCACCCACAAAATCTTTGGGTATCTTATTTTCTTTGTTGTACTCTTTACCATCTTTCAATCTATTTTTGAATGGTCGAGTGTTCCGATGGACTTTATTGATGAAAAATTTGCACAATTATCGGTTTATGCAGGTAATCATTTACCGGCTGGCGAACTCACTAATTTAATTGCAGAAGGACTCATTCCTGGGATAGGTGGTATTCTTATTTTTATCCCTCAAATTGCCTTTCTATTCCTTTTCATATCTGTTCTAGAAGAAAGTGGGTACATGAGTCGGGTAGTGTTTTTAATGGATAAAATCATGCGCCGATTTGGGCTCTCGGGAAAAAGCGTAGTTCCCTTAATTTCTGGGACAGCTTGTGCCATTCCTGCAATCATGAGCGCCCGAAATATTGAGAATTGGAAAGAACGACTCATTACCATTTTGGTAACCCCTTTTATTACATGTTCGGCGCGCTTGCCGGTGTATGCGATTTTAATTGCGTTAATTATCCCCGAAAAACATGTGTTCGGATTTATAAGTTTGCAAGGACTTACTTTAATGGTATTGTATCTTCTTGGATTTGGAATGGCTTTATTGTGCGCCTTTATCCTTCAAAAATTAGTAAAAATACAAACCAAATCCTATTTTGTAATTGAAATGCCAAGCTACAAAATTCCAATGTTGAAAAACGTAGGAATCAATGTGGTCGAAAAAACAAAGTCGTTCGTTTTTGGAGCGGGAAAAATTATTTTAGCCTTATCGGTTATCCTTTGGTTCCTTGGCTCGCATGGACCAGGTGATGAATTTAAAAATGCTGAAAAAATTATTCAACAAAAAGTATACAATGCTCCCCAACCGATCAACCCAGCGGTAATTCCAAACTGGATCGCAGAATATAAATTGGAGCATTCCTATATTGGCCTTGCCGGGAAATCAATCGAACCCGTAATTAAACCGTTAGGGTATGACTGGAAAATTGGCGTGGCTATTGTGAGTTCGTTTGCAGCACGAGAAGTTTTTGTAGGTACTTTAGCAACCATATATAAAGTAGGTAATAAAAGTGAGGAAGAAGCAACGATTAAAGAACAAATGCGTCACGAAATTCATGCCGACGGCACCCCTGTTTTTAACTTTGCAAGTGGCATTTCACTCCTTTTATTTTATGCCTTTGCGATGCAATGTGTGAGTACCTTAGCTATCGTAAAAAAAGAAACCAATTCCTGGAAATGGCCGTTAATACAGTTGGTTTTTATGAGTGGTGTAGCGTATGTTACGGCTTTAATTGCTTTTCAATTTTTAAAATAAATCCCAATGGCTTTTCAAGAACTAGTAGTCTACCTCGCGTTAGGCATTGCCTTGGCTTACCTCTATGAACGCTTTAAAAAGCGGAAAAAGAAAAAAAACGATTCCAATTGTGGCGACGGTAATTGCGGGTGTTAATTTTTGGGCAATCCCCCGAGTAACCCTTTTGCTATAAACACATTCTTTACTCCTCGGGGTCGGGTTTTGCGTTGCAATTCCGCAGCCTTTTTACAGCGGCTTTGCGGGATTTTCACTACAACCCCTATTGCAATTAAGCGCCCTATTTCAAGCCGATTGAACCCCTTATTTTTAAGCAATCGCTTTGAAGAATTAAACAATTATTAATTTTTATATTATTTTTATTTAAACTTTGTCTAAATAAGAATAAGGATTTATCTTTGCCGAAATTTTACAAAAACATGCGACTTTTACTGCCTATATGTTCCCTATTTTTAGTTTCAACTTTGATTATACAAGCCCAAGAAATTAAAAAAGATACGGCCACTGTTACGCTTGACCAGGTCATTATTTTTATCAAAGAACAAACCCCCGATCGTATGCCGACCATACAGCAGCAAACCATCTACTCGGGAAAGAAAAATGATGTTTTACGTCTCAATGAAATCAACGCTAATCGAACCAACAATAATGCCCGCGAACTCTTTTCGCGTATGGCTGGTGTTTCGGTTTGGGAAAACGACGGATCAGGAATACAAGTCAATATAGCCGTTCGTGGATTGAGTCCGAACCGGAGCTGGGAACTCAATACGCGTCAAAATGGATATGATATTTCTTCCGACGTTTTTGGATATCCTGAAGCATATTACAATCCCCCAATGGAAGCTGTTGAGCGAATTGAATTTATCCGCGGGGGCGCTTCTTTACAATTTGGACCCCAATTTGGAGGATTGCTGAATTATGTACTGAAAAAAAACCCAGAGAAAAAATTCAGTTACGAAACTCAAAATACCGTTGGAAGTTTTGGCTTGGTAAGCAGCTTCAATGCCATCGGAGGAAAACATGGGAAATTTACCTATTACGCCTACCACCATGCCCGAAGAGCCGATGGATGGCGCGATAATACAGGGTATCAAATCCGCAACTCGTTTGTCAACTTAGGCTACAAATTTGCACCGCACTGGAAAGCACAAGTGGAATTTACTACGATGGACTATAAACTGCAGCAACCCGGTGGTTTAACCGATGTACAATTTGCGGCCGATCACCGTCAATCGTTACGCGATCGCAACTGGATGGGTACGCCCTGGAACTTGGCTTCTATTACTATTACAGGACGTTGGAGTCCAAAAATCACGACCGATTTCAAATTATTCGGACTCTATGGCGAGCGCAATAGTGTGGGATTCACCGCCGCTCCCAATGTAGTAGATGCAATCAATCCGATAACTTTAGCCTATGCCAACCGACAAGTGGACCGTGATCGTTATGTGAATTTCGGCTTAGAAAACCGTTCGCTTTGGAACTATTCCCTTGGGAAAAGTCAACATCATTTAGTATTTGGTTTCCGTATGTATCAAGCCGACACCAACCGCAGACAACGCGGAATAGGAACCAACGGTAGCGATTTTGACCTCACCGTAAGCGATGGTTATCCGAGAAGTTTGGACTTTACCACACGTAATATCGCCCTTTTTGCAGAAAATATGTTCCAAATCACTCCCGATTGGACCGTAACGCCTGGCGCGCGTTTAGAAATCATTGAATCGGTAGGTTCAGGTTTATTCAATCGTGTGAGCGGTAATGATGTATTGATGCCCAACCAAGAGTTAAACCGTACTCAACTCCTATTAGGTTTAGGAACGGAATACCGAATCGGTACCACTAATGTTTATGCCAATATTTCCCAAGCGTACCGTCCGGTATTGTTCTCCGATCAAACGCCTCCGGCTACGACCGATGTTATCGACCCTAATCTTCAAGATGCCAACGGATATACCATCGATTTAGGCTACCGCGGCACGTATAAAAATTGGATTAATTTTGATGTTTCTTACTTCTATATGGTATACAATAACCGTATTGGTACCTTAAATCGCTTTATCAACGACGACCCTACACAAGTGGCTTTTGCATTCCGTACCAACTTGGGTAAAAGCATCCACAAAGGGGCCGAACTGTATGGAGATGTCAGTTGGTTTGATGTGTTTGGAGCGCCAAAAACATGGGGTAAATTAAAAACCTTTGCCAGCAGCGCCTTCATCAGCGCGCGCTATGATGATTTTGCGGTAACGAGTGTAAGCGGTTCGGCTCCCAATGTAACAATTACCACCACCAATCTAGCTGGAAAACGGGTAGAAAATGCGCCCGAATTCATTCACAACTTTGGAATCAGTTGGGAGTACAAAAAAATCTCTATCAGTGCACAACAACGTCAAAACGGGGCTGTATATACCGATGCACAAAATACCGTAACACCCACAGCTAATGGAGTCAATGGTAGAATTGGCGGATACAAAGTAATCGACTTTGGAATGGAATATCGTTTTAAAAATTACAACCTTCGTGGGGGAATTAACAACCTTACCGATGAAAAATATGCTACTCGCCGTGCTGGGGGCTATCCTGGTCCCGGTTTACTTCCTGGAGAAGGACAGAGTTTTTACGTTTCGATTGGGGCAAAATTTTAATTCCCTATTCATAAAAAAGGCAGCTGAATCGCTGCCTTTTTTTATTTATCCTAAAGCTACATCGAGCATCATCATGACAATAAAACCACCAATAAAACCCAAAGTAGCAATATCGGTATTTTTATCTTGTTGGGTTTCGGGAATTACTTCTTCAACCACCACAAAGATCATCGCGCCAGCAGCAAATGCCAAGGCATAGGGTAATATTGGGGTGAAAAATGTAACCGCTACTGCGCCCAAAACTCCTGCTATGGGCTCTACCAAAGCTGAGGATTGTCCATACATAAAACTTTTCCAACGGCTCATCCCCATACGACGAAGCGGCATAGAAACAGCAATACCCTCTGGAAAATTTTGAATTCCTATTCCAATAGCCAAAGTAACGGCCCCAGCAATCGATGCTTCAGGAATACCAGCGGCTACTCCGCCAAATAAAACGCCTACTGCTAAACCTTCAGGAATATTGTGTAAAGTAATTGCCAAAACCAATAATGTAGTACGTTGCCATGGCGATTTGATCCCTTCGGTTTCTTTAAAATTAAGGTGTAAATGCGGTAGCACTTTGTCTAACCCAAAAATGAAAAAGGCACCCAGTAAAAAGCCAAGTGCTGCAGGAATCACTTTGATAAATCCATCGCCCTCACTCATTTCGATTGCAGGAGCTAGCAAACTCCAAAAACTTGCAGCTACCATAACCCCTCCGGTAAAACCCAACATCCCATCTAAAACTACCCGATTCATTGACTTAAAAAAGAAAACAAATGAAGCCCCAAAGGCAGTTAATCCCCAGGTAAACATAGTAGCCAACAAAGCGGCTAAAACGGGGTCAATTTGTTCAAAAAAATGAAGTACACTATCTAACATAATTCAAAACATAAAGGTTATCGGCTATTTTTTGCGAAAGCACTAATTCTTTGGCATTAATTCGAACAGTCATTGAATGATCAAAAGGTTCTTGATCAACTATTGTTATTTCATCGCCCAAAGCAATTTGCTGTTTATCCAAAAATTGCAAAAATTGAGTGGATGAATCGCACACTCCAATAAAGCGATACACTTGATTTATGACAGCGTGCGACAACAATAAACGTTCTTGTTTTGCAATTTCTCCATTTGCATTGGGTATAGGATCTCCGTGGGGGTCAAACGAAGGAAAACCTAAATATTTATCCAATCGGCTAACTAAAGTGTCAGACTGGATATGCTCTAATTCATCGGCAATTTCGTGGACCTCATCCCAAGAAAAATCTAGTTTTTCAACCAAAAAAACTTCCCACAAACGATGTTTACGAATAATCATTTTGGCTTTTTGATTGCCCGAATCCGTAAGGGTAACCCCTTGGTATTTTTGATAATTAACCCATTTTTTTTCGGCCAACTTTTTGAGCATATCCGTTACCGAAGATGCCTTGGTTTCGAGAGTGGTCGCAATTGCATTTGTTGAAACACCCATAGGAGTCACTTGAGACAAATGATAAATTACTTTAATATAATTTTCTTCCGAAGGAGACATTAGTTTTTTTTGTTTCAAAAATATAAAATTTTTTATAATCAAAATATTTTTTTAGATTTGTCTAAAAATTAATTTGAAAAATATATTTGTCTTTCTTTTATTTATAAGTCTAAACTGTTTAGGGCAGTCACCAATCCAATGTGACCGCCCCGATCAAACGGAAACTTCATTTACCGTTCCAAAAGGACGATTTCAATTAGAATCGGGTTTTAGTTTTAAAAAAGACGACGATCTAAAAACCTATTCGTTGCCCTCCTCATTGTGGAAATATGGAATAGCGAAATCCTGGGAACTACGAATGATTACCGAATGGAATAGTGATGTAGTTGGGGGTGAAAAATTAGCGGGTATTCAGCCCATTCAACTCGGTGCAAAAGTTAATTTTTGTGAGGAAAAGAAAGGGCGCCCAAAAACATCTTTAATTGCACATCTGGCAATTCCCGATTGGGCTTCTCCAGATTACAAGGGGAATTACTATGCCCCAAATTTTAGGTTTACACTTCAAAATACCCTAATGGACGGATTAAATCTAGGGTACAATGTTGGTGCCAATTGGAGTCCGTTTGATGGCAAGCCTTCCGGTCTTTATACACTAACTTTGGGATATAGCCTAACGCAAGACTTAGGCTTTTATGGGGAAATTTTTGGGTTTTTCCCACAAAACGAGAAACCTAATCACAGTATCGATGGTGGTTTCACCTATTTGATTTCCAACGATTTTATGTTAGATTTGTCTGCAGGAAAGCGAATTGCCGGTGAGACAGCCGACTTTTATTTGGCTTTCGGTATATCCTTTCGAATCTAATGTTGCATTACGATTACATTTTTACCGGCACCGGACTCGCGGCATTATTAACTGTTCGTGAAATGGTTCAAAATCCGTTTTATCAAGACAAACGCATTTTGTTGTTGGACGCTGATGCCAAAAAAACTAACGATCGCACCTGGTGCTTTTGGGATTCTGAAGGATGGTTTGCATCAATACAAAAGCAATCTTGGAATACCGCTTTGTTTGCAGATGCGCAATTTGAACGCCGATTTAACTTAGCGCCTTATTCCTACCGCATGATTCGAGGGTTGGATTTTTATCAATCGGTAATGGAGGAAATACAAACGTATCCCAACATCAAGTTTATTCAGGAAAAAGTAATTCGTTATCATGAATTGAACAACCAATGTGTCGTGACTACAGAAACAGGAAATTATACTTCCAATTATGTCATCAATTCGATATTTACTCCCGAGGCAGTACTTGCGCAAAAAAAATTTCCTCTAGTACATCAACATTTTGTAGGATGGATGGTAAAAACAACCTCTCCGGTATTCACGCCCGACTGCGTTACTTTCATGGATTTTTCAGTTCCACAAAATGCCAATACCCGATTTATGTATGTTTTACCCATCGCTGAAAAAGAGGCTTTGGTAGAATTTACGCTGTTTTCTGCCAACTTACTCCAACGCGAGGTGTATGAAAATGAAATTAAAGCGTATTTAGATCGTCTCGGTGTAACCGATTACACGATTACCGAAACCGAACAAGGCAATATCCCAATGACCTGTTGCCCCTTTTGGAAACACAATACCGAACGGATTTTACATATCGGTTCAGCAGGCGGTTGGACAAAAGCGAGTACCGGGTATACTTTTAAAAACGCGGTGAAAAAATCCCAATCGTTGGCCCAATTTTTAACCCAAAATAGCGATATGCGTAAATTTCATCGGATCAATCGTTTTTGGCTATATGATTTACTATTAATCGATATTTTATTTCATAAAAACGAAGTAGGAAGTTCGATTTTTGCCCGTATGTTTCGAAAAGGAAAAGTCGCGCCAATTTTTAAATTTTTAGATGAAGAATCGACGCTTTTAGAAGATTTGACTATAATCTTACGTTGTCCCAAGCGCTTATTTTTAAAAGCATTGTGGCATCGGTTTTTGGGGTAATTACCTTATAATTTATAACAAATCTTTATCGTTTGTTGGTTAATTTTATTTATAAAATCGTGTACCTTTGTAGTACATTAACGTAATAGTAAAAGATATGTATCCAGAAGAAATGGTAAAACCAATGCGTGCTGAATTAACAGATGCCGGTTTTCAAAACGTATATACATCTGAAGCGGTAGAAAACGCAATTAAACAAAATGGGACTACATTAGTTGTTGTAAACTCTGTATGTGGCTGTGCGGCTCGAAATGCACGTCCAGGAGCTAAAATGAGTTTAGAAGGCACCAAAAAACCTGATCATTTAATTACAGTATTTGCTGGTGTTGATCGCGAAGCAGTCGATGCAGCACGTCAACATATGTTTCCGTTCCCTCCTTCATCGCCTAGTATGGCGTTATTTAAAGATGGCGAATTGGTTCACATGTTGGAACGCCACCATATCGAAGGCCGCCCTGCAGAAATGATTGCAGAAAATTTAAAAGAGGCCTACGGAGAATTCTGTTAAGTTGCTTAAACCCTAAAAATAAACCCACATTGGATAACCTTTGTGGGTTTTTTGTTTATAAAACTTAGCGCTATTAAATGTTATCATAAGCAGCACTTCGCGCAAGGGATAGGAGTGAAAATCCGTTGGGGTTTCCCAACGATTGTAGCGAATAGCCCGACCCCTGGGGATGCGCCCAAAAGATGAAAATTAAAATAAAAATGTACCTTTGTCCATGAATTCTGCCATTGTGAATTCAATTTATCTCACTTAATTCGTTTATAGTATGCAACTGTACAACACATTAAGCGCAGAGGAAAGAGCTCAACTTATTGATGAAGCGGGTCAACAACGGTTGACATTGTCTTTCTATGCGTATGCCAAAATTGAAGACCCAAAAAAATTTCGCGACGATTTATTTTTAGCTTGGAATACGCTAGATGCGCTAGGTCGTATTTATGTCGCCCATGAAGGAATCAATGCACAAATGAGTCTTCCTGCCGAACATTTTGAAGCGTTTCGCGCAACTTTAGAAGCCTATGAATTTATGCGTGGGATTCGCTTAAATGTAGCGGTTGAGCAAGATGATTTCTCGTTTTTGAAATTGACAATTAAAGTGCGGCACAAAATTGTAGCTGATGGATTAAACGACGAAACTTTTGATGTGACCAACAAAGGTGTGCATTTGAATGCCCGGGAATTTAATGCGATTTTAGACGATCCGAACACTATAGTAGTCGATTTTCGGAACCATTATGAGAGTGAAGTAGGACACTTTAAAGGAGCAATCACCCCCGATGTGGAGACATTTCGGGAATCATTGCCCATCATTAACGAGCAATTAAAAGATTTTAAAGAAAGTAAAAACTTGGTCATGTATTGTACGGGGGGGATTCGTTGTGAAAAAGCAAGTGCCTATTACAAGCACCAAGGATTTAAAAATGTTTTTCAATTGGAAGGCGGGATTATCAATTATGCCAAACAAATCAAAGAAGAAGGCTTAGAAAGTAAATTCATTGGAAAGAACTTTGTATTTGATCATCGTTTGGGTGAACGTATCACAGATGATATCATTGCCCAATGCCACCAATGTGGAAACCCCTGTGATAATCATACCAATTGTGTCAACGATGGCTGTCATTTATTGTTTATCCAGTGTGATGCATGCCAATCTGCGATGGAAAATTGTTGCTCACAAGAATGTTTAGATACAATTCATCTTCCGTTGGCCGAACAAGTGAAATTGCGAAAGGGAATCCAAGTAGGAAACAAAGTTTTTCGGAAAGGAAAATCGGAAAAATTAAAATTCAAGCATTCTGGCGTATTACCTGAGGCCCATTTAGCAAAAGCGATTACCTCAATTCGGCAGCAAATCAGTCCGAAACGGCGCTTGAAAAAAACACTTTTGGGCAACGTCAGTCATTACTATGTAAAAGCCGGGATTGGTTTGGTAGAAATGCAAAACGGGACATTACAAAACGGAAATAAAATCGTAATTGTGGGTCCGACTACCGGCGAAATGGAGCTAACAATTTCCACCATGCATATTAATGGTAAAGCAGGCACAATCGCTCATGCGGGTGATAAAGTTACGTTTGCCGTACCATCGCGGGTTCGATTGTCGGACAAAGTTTATTTGATTGTAAATTAACTTGGCAAATTATAGCCTGTTTTTACTCGAAATCAGGTGGTAGTAGTTAAAAATACACTGGGTCGATTTGCATTTTCCATATTTGAAAAAATACTATCTTTACGAACAAATCGTTTAGCATAAACGTAGTCGTTAAGTAAAACGACGATCAATATATATTTCAACCTATGGCATGTACAAACTGTTCCTGCGGTTCGTCTAAAAGTGACGGTTCCAAAGGATGTGGCAATAATGGAACTTGCGGCGCCAATAGCTGCAATAAACTCACCGTCTTCGATTGGTTAGCCAATATGAATTTACCTTCGGGTGAAACTCCATTTGACTGTTTAGAAGTGCGTTTTAAAAACGGACGCAAAGAATTTTACCGAAATTCCGAAAATTTAACCTTAAGTATTGGCGACATTGTAGCTACGGAAGCTTCTCCGGGACATGATGTTGGAATTGTAACATTGACGGGGGAGTTGGTTAAAATTCAAATGAAGAAGAAAAGTGTCGATTATCATTCGCCAGAACTCTTAAAAATCTATCGTAAAGCTTCGCAAAAAGACATTGACATTTGGAGTGCCGCGCGTGATCGTGAGGAACCAATGAAGGTTCGAGCACGAGAATTGGCCATTGATTTGAACTTGGAAATGAAAATTTCCGACATCGAATTCCAAGGTGACGCTTCAAAAGCTACGTTTTACTATACTGCAAATGATCGTGTAGATTTCCGGCAACTAATTAAAGATTACGCTTCAGAATTCAAAATTCGTATCGAAATGAAGCAAGTAGGTTTCCGGCAAGAAGCCTCTCGTTTGGGCGGGATTGGATCTTGTGGCCGCGAATTGTGCTGTTCGACTTGGTTAACCGATTTTCGAAGTGTCAATACTTCGGCTGCACGGTACCAACAATTGTCGTTGAACCCACAAAAACTAGCGGGTCAATGTGGAAAACTGAAATGTTGTCTCAATTTTGAATTGGACACCTACATGGATGCTTTAAAAGATTTTCCCGATTATGAAACCCGTTTAAAAACAGAAAAAGGGGATGCGGTTTGCCAAAAACAAGATATTTTCAAAGGCTTAATGTGGTATGCTTATACCGATAATTTTGCTGCTTGGCATGTATTGCGAATTGAACAGGTGAAAGAAATTATCGATAGTAATAAAAACGGCAACTTAGTGGCCTCTTTAGAAGATTTTGCCCTTGAGGTAGAGCAAGAAGTAGAAAAAACATTTAACAATGTGGTTGGCCAAGAAAGCATTACCCGTTTTGACCAACCTAAAAATAAAAGCCGAAATAAAAACAAAAACCGAAATAAGAACAAAGGGCGCGAAGGTATGTTTGTTGAGGGTCAGCAAGCTACAAATCCGCAAAAAAACAATCCCAATCAGGGAAATCAACCCCATCGAAACCCTTCCAACCGTTCGCAGCAAACCAATCAAAATGAAACGGGTGAACGTACAGGAAATCCAAACAATCGGAACAAAAAACGCAACGGATTTAAAGACCGTAGAAACAATAATGACTCCAAAAACAAAAATGAAGGTTCAAATTAATTTAGTGCTTTTGATATTGGGCGTTTTGCTTACTTCATGTGATAAAAAAGCAGTTTTTGACCAATACAAATCCGTAAGCAATGCTTGGCATAAAGACAGCATTGTATGCTTTGATTTACCAAAAATGGATCCATCTAAAAAATACAATTTGTTTTTAAACGTTAGGGATAATGCAGATTACCCGTTTGAAAATTTATTTGTTATTGTTTCACTAGAACAGCCCAATCACCAAGTGAATGTAGACACCTTAGAATATAAAATGGCCAATCCCGATGGCACATTAATGGGTAATGGTTTTTCTGATGTGAAAGAAAGTAAATTGTACTACAAAGAAAATTATACCTTTTCGCAAAAAGGGACGTATAAAGTGTGTATTCAACAAGCACTTCGCGAAACCGGTAAAGTTCCCGGTGTTGAACGTTTAAAAGGCATCACGGAAGTTGGATTTAGAGTAGAAACGACCGAATAATTATGGCACAAAACAAAAACAAAAACACGGCTGTCGAGAAAGACATCAACTATTACCAGAAGAAGTTCTGGCGTTTGTTTTTTTACACTTTAGGAAGTGTGATTTTATTTTTTCTTTTTGCTTCTTGGGGATTATTTGGGGCAATGCCTTCGTTTGAAGATTTAGAAAATCCAAACTCCAATTTGGCCACCGAAATCATTTCTAGTGATGGTGTTGTCTTAGGAAAATTTTATAACGAAAACCGAACGGCTGTTAAATACAAAGATTTACCCAAACATCTCGTTGATGCATTAGTGTCTACAGAAGATGAACGTTTTTATGAACACTCCGGTATCGATGCTAAACGCACTGTTGGTGCTGCATTAAAACTTGGGGCAAACGGAGGAGCGAGTACTATTACGCAACAATTGGCTAAATTATTGTTTCATGGGGAAGGCTCAAAATTTCCTTTGTTTCGTGTAATTCAAAAGGCTAAAGAATGGATTATTGCTGTGCGTTTAGAGCGTCAGTATACCAAAAATGAGATCATCGCTTTGTATTTTAACCAAGTCGATTTTGTAAATGGTGCCGTTGGTATTCGTTCGGCTACAAAAGTATATTTTAATAAAGAACCCAAAGATTTGACCATTAATGAAAGTGCAGCCTTAGTGGGCATGTTAACTAACCCTTCGCGCTTTAATCCCAAACGTTTTCCCGAGCGTTCAACTAAACGTCGAAATATTGTTTTGCAACAAATGGTGCGCAATAATAAGTTGGAAGAATCGGCAAAAGAAATGCTCGAAAAACAACCTATACAATTGGATTTTCATCCCGAAAATCATTACGATGGATTGGCCACATACTTTCGTGAATACTTGCGTGACTTTATGAAAAATTGGGTGAAAGATCATAAAAGTCCGGATGGTGAAGAATATGATATTTATGGTGATGGTTTGAAAATTTATACCACTCTAGATTCTAAAATGCAAGAACATGCCGAAGAAGCGGTAAAAGAACACATGAAAAACTTACAAGAAGAATTTTTCATACAACAAAAAGACAATAAAAATGCGCCTTTTGTTAACATTACTCCAGAAGAAACGGATAAAATCATCAATCAATCGATGCGTAACTCTGAACGTTGGAGGATTTTAAAAGCCGATGAAAAATCAGAGGAAGAAATCATTGCGTCGTTTAATAAAAAAACCAAAATGACCCTATTTACTTGGGAAGGAGAACGCGATACCATTATGACACCGTTGGACTCGATTCGCTACTACAAACATTTCTTACAAGCGGGTTTAATGGCAATGGAACCACAAACGGGTCATATTAAAGCTTGGGTTGGGGGTATCAATTATAAATACTTTCAATATGATCACGTGGGACAAGGCGCGCGTCAAGTGGGGTCGACCTTTAAACCTTTTGTTTATGCTACGGCAATCGAACAGTTAGACATGTCTCCTTGTGATACCATTATTGATGGGCCTTTTATGATTCGTAAAGGGCGTCATCATGTAACTGAAGATTGGGAACCGCGCAACTCCGACCACCAATACCGCGGAATGGTAACTTTGAAAAAAGCACTAGCTTACTCTATAAATACGGTATCGGCAAAACTAATTGACAAAACAGGGCCTGAACCGGTGGTAGAGCTGACCAAAAAATTAGGGGTAACCACCGAAATTCCCCTTCAGCCCTCAATTGCTTTAGGGGCCGTTGATATTACCGTACAAGATATGGTTGCAGCCTACGCTACTTTTGCTAATCAAGGGGTGTATATCAAACCGCAATTTATTCAACGCATTGAAGATAAAAATGGTGCGGTCCTCTATGAACCGGCACCCGAATCACATGATGTACTCAATAAAGATGTAGCATTTGCTGTAATTAAATTATTAGAAGGGGTGACCGATGAAGGTTCGGGGGTTCGTTTACGCACAGAATCCGGAGGTAGCGGTGATAAACGTTGGACCGGTTATCCGTATATGTTCACCAATCCGATTGCTGGAAAAACCGGAACATCTCAAAATCAATCCGATGGATGGTTTATTGGAATGGTGCCCAATTTAGCTGCGGGTGTTTGGGTTGGTTGTGAAGACCGTTCAGCGCGATTCAAAAGTACTATCTACGGGCAAGGTGCCACAGCTGCCTTACCTATTTGGGGATATTTTATGGAGAAATGCTACGAAGATCCTGACCTACAAATATCCAAGGACGAATTTGAAAAACCAGAAGGATTCGCTATTAAAGTAGATTGCTGGAGTTCTCGTAGTTCTTCTACTTCCAGCGACTCAACGGCAGTTGATCCGGTAGATGATCAAAATTTGGATGAATTTAAAGGTCTCTAATTAGGAGCATTTTCCTGCTGTCCGCTGTATCTGCCTGCCGAATAAGGCAGGTCCCTACACTTCGTTACGGGGATGCCGCTTCCATCAGGGCTAAATACCAGAATCCTGTTCAAATTTGGGCGGGATTTTTTTATGGGATCAACTCAATTTCTTAGGCTTATTTTCCTAAATTTACGCCACAAAAACAACGAATTTTCCCTTATGATCAATAAAAAAGTAAACACGGTTTCTGAGGCACTTCAAGGTATCGAAGACAGCATGACCATTATGCTTGGCGGTTTTGGACTATGCGGGATTCCAGAGAATAGCATTGCCGAATTAGTGCGCAAAGGAACTACAAATTTGACCTGTATTTCAAACAATGCCGGTGTCGATGATTTTGGACTGGGCTTACTACTTCAAAAGCGGCAAATCAAAAAAATGATTTCTTCCTATGTAGGCGAAAATGCTGAATTTGAACGTCAAATGTTATCAGGTGAACTCGAAGTAGAATTAACCCCTCAAGGAACTTTAGCCGAAAAATGCCGTGCTGCACAAGCCGGAATTCCCGCGTTCTTTACTCCAGCTGGTTATGGAACGGAGGTCGCAGAAGGTAAAGAAACCCGAGAATTCAAAGGAAAAATGCACGTGATGGAATTGGCCTATAACGCTGAATTTTCCATTGTAAAAGCATGGAAAGGTGACGAAGCTGGAAACTTGATTTTCAAAGGAACCGCGCGCAACTTCAATGCGGTAATGGCCGGTGCAGCCAAAATCACCATTGCAGAAGTTGAGGAATTGGTACCCGCAGGAACCCTTGATCCCAATGAAATTCATATTCCGGGGATTATGGTGCAACGCATTTTCCAAGGTGAAAAATTTGAAAAACGAATTGAACAACGAACGGTAAGACAGAAATAATTAGACAATATGCCAATGAGCAAATGAGACGATGAGCCAATTAGTCAATAAAATAATTGACATATTGATACATTCTCAAATTGACACATTAAAATCACATTGACACATTATCAAATTGACACATTACATTATGGCATTAGATAAAAATCAAATTGCAAAACGAATTGCAAAAGAAGTACAAGACGGTTACTACGTGAATCTCGGGATTGGGATACCTACTTTAGTTGCCAATTATGTACGTACGGATATTTCGGTCGAATTTCAATCGGAGAATGGTGTACTCGGTATGGGTCCGTTTCCCTTTGAAGGTGAAGAAGATGCCGACATCATCAATGCTGGAAAACAAACCATTACCACACTTCCTGGGGCGAGTTTTTTTGACTCAGCCTTTAGTTTTGGAATGATTCGTGCCCAAAAAGTAGATCTCACCATTTTAGGTGCTATGGAAGTGGCCGAAAATGGGGATATTGCCAACTGGAAGATTCCCGGCAAAATGGTTAAAGGAATGGGTGGCGCTATGGACTTGGTGGCCTCTGCAGAAAATATAATCGTTGCCATGATGCACGTAAATAAAGCGGGAGAATCAAAAATTCTTAAAAAATGTACGCTTCCATTAACCGGTGTGGGCTGCGTGAAAAAAGTCGTCACCGAATTGGCTGTTTTGGAAGT
>NZ_JAIXRZ010000058.1 GCF_027484945.1 Flavobacterium sp. | reverse complement strand
TTGTTGGAATGGTAAATGAACCTGAAATAGGTGTTGTAGTGGTCGCATTACGAGAAAATACTCTTTCCCCAGTATCCAAAAAATCACCATCTCGGTTTAAGTCAATAAATACAGCATACCCTTCCCGATATCGTGTAGAAGTCCAAGTGGGAGTAATCGTGATGGTATTGGCTACTCCACGCACTAAATTTGTCGATAATGCAGTAAAATTTTCATAACCCGCTGTACCTGTAGAAGGGTTATTAATGGTTCCCAATTGAACACGACCAATTCGTTCATTGGCAGTACTATTTCCTTGCGAAGCACAATAGGTTAGAGTTGCAGTTAAAGTAGTTACGGTAACCGTATTACTGTTTACAGAAACATTTCCAGCAGCATCCTTTGCACGCACATTAAAGGTGTAGGTTGTCGCTGCTGTCAATCCAGTAACAGCAAAAGTGGTCGCTGCTGTTGAACCGATTAAAGTGGTCCCACGGAACACATCGTACCCTGTCACAGCTACGTTATCGGCAGCACCTATCCATGATAAATTGGTAGCCGTTGTAGTAGTTCCTGAAGCCGATAAGGTAGGCGCTGTAGGTGCCGTAGTATCTGGAGCACTCGTTGTTACAGAAACTGTATTACTAGCAGGAGAAAAATTACCTGCAGCATCTTTAGCAATTACCGTAAATGAATAGGTTGTTGAAGCGGTCAAACCCGTAACTGTAAATGTTGTTGAAGCCGTTGAGCCAATTAAGGTGCTCCCTTGATAAACATCATAACCGGTTACCGCTACATTATCAGTAGCTCCTGACCATGACAATACTGTTGAGTTTGTTGTAGTTCCCGAAGCTGCTAAAGTAGGCGCTGTTGGTGCGGCAGTATCAGGTGTACCTAATGTAATAGTAAAGTTTGCATTCGATACATCAAAGAAAATATGGTTGGTCCCTTTTATCATGATTCGACAAGTCGTACTTGGTATATTGGGTAATGTTACCAATTGCGTTCCGTCATTAGGCGTAGCAGCCAAAATCGTAGACCATGAGGTACCTCCATCTGTTGAGAGCATGATATCTACATTGGCACAGTTCACCCCGTTAGCCGTAGTTCCCGCCACATTCCAAGTAATCGTTTGAGACGATCCTCCAGTAAACGAAACGGCAGTGTTGGGTGCTGTTACGGCAAACGGTCCAGCGGTACCATTCACGGTGACAATCATATCGTCACTATTGTTATTTCCACCACCGATACGGTTATCGCGGACGGTTAAACGGAAGTTCATGGTACGGGCTACTGAAGGCAATGCTTCTACCGTAATTTCAGTTCCCGCAGTAGTCGTAGCGCCCGTTAAAATCGATTGCATTCTTGGAAAATAACGTACGGGAGAAGTAGAAGAATTATAGGAACGGAAAGTAGGTCCGCTAGTACGAGTAGCACTTGCGGCTGAACTTGCTCCAGTAGCAGTCGAAGCGGCATTGTCAAACTGCTCCCAGTTGTAGGTAATCACATCGCCATTGGTATCTGAAGCAGCACCCGTTAACATAAAAGGCGTACTGCGTGGGATAGTGTAATCCAAACCAGCATTGGCAGTAGGTACTGCATTCCCTGTCGCGGTATTTACCGAACATGTTTTTGCTTTAATATTATTAGTTACTTGTTGGATACTGAAGGCATGGAAATAGACATCGGAGTTGGGTTGAACATCTTGACTAGTTATCCCGGCATACCCCATAATGGTTGAACCAGAACCTGGCTCCATATTGGCACCTGTACCTTCATTATTCATAGAAAAAGTATGGTTAGCACCAAATTGGTGTCCTATTTCGTGTGCAACATAATCGATGTCAAAAATATCGCCTGTCGGAATGGTACCTGATGTAAAAGCACTTCCTTTTCCAGTGCTACAAATACAACCAATACATCCGGCATTTCCATTGTTGGCCGCACGGACAAAAAGATGTCCTACATCGTAATTGGCATCCCCTATAACCGAAGTCAATGTAGATTGCAACTGACTATTATAGCTGGTCGTATAAGGATCTGTAGCAGCATCGGTATAGATTACCAAATCATTATTAGCAATAATTACCATTCGGGCATTAAAATCATTTTCAAAAACACCGTTAACTCGGGTCATACTATTATTCATTGCAGCCAAGGCTAAGGCTTTTGTTCCGCCGAAATAAGCCGTGTACTCACCCGTACAAGACAAGGCTAATCGATAGGTACGCAATACCGCATCATCTGCATTTGGTCGCGCCGCCAATCCATTCATTGCATTCATCATAATTGGCTCATCATCAACCAAACAACGGAAGGTTCCCGAAGCAGCATAATCACCTTTTTTATAAATAGAATAGGTTGTTAAATCTTGGGTTAAGGGTTCAATAAATTCCGCCGTACGATCAGCTCCTAAAACCATCGACTTGAATCCCAATGGTGACACACTGAAATAGGCTGTTAAAGTCGGGTTATCAATTCCATAACCAACATAGGATTTAATTTCAGGATATTGTGCAGCAAGCGCAGGATCCATCGTTGAATTTTCAAATACACTGAAGCGTTGCATATCGCCTTTACTTGTTGGAATTTGAACAATAACACTACTTGATCTACCGCTAAAACTTCGCGCTGGAGCTGCCTGTAAGCGGGATTTCAATTGGTTAACATTCAAATGCATAATAGTTTCTTCTGGCAACTGCATACGGCTATCCAACAAAGTACTATTGCCGCGTGTAGCAGATGTCCATACCGATTCTTTTTGTTGTGCCGAGACCAACCCAGAAAGGGAAAATAAGGCAAATGCAAGTAATCTGTATTTCATAATTTTTTGCTTTTTTAGATTATTGTGGACTAAAGTATTAAGTTTTTAATAAATTGGTTCAGACAATTCTTTAAAAATATTAACAACTCGTAGAAGTGCAAGTATTTCCGATAAACTAATTACAAAAACCTTACTTTTTTATTTCAATCTCAAACGAAAAAAAATTATATACTTTTGTTTACACAAGAAAACACAAGCATGCAACTTAGTTATTGGGAAATAAAAAATTGGTTTACAGCAGTTGATTATACGATAGTGGGGAGCGGCATTGTAGGTATTCATTGTGCTTTGGCGTTACGTGAGCGCTTTCCTAATGCCAAGATACTAATTCTTGAACGAGGGACATTGCCTCAAGGCGCAAGCACCAAAAATGCAGGTTTTGCTTGTTTTGGAAGTTTGTCGGAAATCATTGATGACCTCAAAACACATTCGGAAGAAGAAGTAATTCAACTCATTCAAAAACGATGGGAAGGGCTTCAATTATTGCGAAAAACTGTTGGTGATACTCACCTGGATTTCAAACCTCATGGGGGCTATGAGTTGTTTTTAAAGGCAGACGAAAGTTTATATCAAGATTGCCTTCAGAAACTTCCCTTTGTCAACGAGCTCTTAAAGCCCTTATTTAAAACTGATGTTTTTGCACGTGAAATAGATCGATTTGACTTTAAAGGACTTCACGAATATTTAATATTTAATCCGTTTGAAGCACAAATTGACACCGGCAATATGATGCAAGCGTTACTGCAGAAAGCTGTGGCAGCTGGAATCCTTATTTTAAATCAAATTGAGGTAAAACATCATTTTGAAAACAGTCATCAGGTTCGGGTCGAACTCGAAAATTTTGCATTTAATACCCATAAAATACTGTTTACAACCAATGGTTTTGCAGGAACACTCACCCAAAATGAAGTGCGTCCCGCTCGAGCTCAAGTATTGATTACTGAACCAATTGCAAACCTTGATATTTGCGGAACATTTCACCTCGATCGCGGTTATTACTATTTCCGTAATTTTGAGAACCGAATTTTATTAGGGGGAGGTCGCAATTTAGACTTTGAAGGTGAAACGACAACTGAATTGGAAGTCACAGCACAAATTCAAAAGCGTCTAGAAGAATTGTTATGTGAGGTTATTCTGCCTGGAAGAGAAGTTGGCATTGCGCATCGTTGGAGTGGGATTATGGGTGTTGGCACTAGTAAACGTCCAATAATTGAACGTCTATCTGAACATACGTTCTGCGGTGTTCGAATGGGCGGAATGGGAGTTGCTATTGGGAGTTTAGTTGGAAAAGAATTAGCTGAATTAATAGAATAAATGAAAACATTCTGGAAAATACTGCGAAAAATCATGCTCTGGTTTTTCGGTTTGTCAATTGGATCGGTCCTGCTTTTTAAATGGATCCCTGTTCCATTCACGCCATTGATGGTAACCCGTGCCATTGAAAATAAATTCGAAGGCAAGGAAATGATTTGCAACCACGATTGGAAACCTTTGGATAGCATCTCGGTAAATTTGCAAAAAGCCGTTATTGCTAGCGAGGATGGGACCTTTACCAAACACTGGGGGTTTGATTTTACAGCCATGCAAAAAGCCTACAAAAACAACAGTAAAGGCCGGCGCATTAAAGGAGGTAGTACAATCTCGCAACAAACGGCAAAAAATGTTTTCTTGTGGCAAGGCCGAAGTTATTTACGTAAAGCTTTTGAGGCCTATTTTACCGTGCTAATCGAGGTGATTTGGGGCAAGAAACGAATTATGGAAGTATACCTCAACAGTATCGAAATGGGTGATGGTGTATACGGAGCAGAAGCAGCTTCTCACTACTGGTATGGTCATGATGTAAAAAGTTTAACCAAAGACGAAGCCGCTGGTATCGCGGCCATACTCCCGAACCCAAGAAAATACAAGCCCATCAATTCTTCGAATTATATTCAGAATCGGAAAGCAAAAATCAAGCGCCTCATGCGTTATGTTGGACGCCCTGATTATTTGGATTAAAGGGCGTTTGGAAAATAACCCTATTTACTTTATATCCTTAATTAGAGTGCATTTATAAATAATAATTTATACCTAAAATTAATGTGCGACCTAAATTTGGAATACCTTCCCCTTTGAGTCGTGACAAATGCGAAAAATAGGTTTTATTCCATACATTGTTTGCATTAAATGTAAAATCAAATTGTGATTTATTGAGCTTCAACACGGTTCCAAAAGCTAGGTTCACCAAATTATAATCGCGGGTTGCGGTCTCAAAAATTCCTGGGTTGTTTTGGTCAAAAACATATTCCGTATTTAATGATGCAAATGTTTCTTTCCATCGTTTTCCATCTTTAAATTCAATCCTAAAATTTCCCGTTATTTTATTGGCCGGAATTAAGGGTAAGTATTCACCGTTATTTTTCATTCCGGTCACACTCTCAAATGTAGCCAAAATATGCAACCAATCTAAGGGATGGGGGTGTAAATGGATTCCCGCCTCCCCTCCAAATAATCGGGCATTGCTTTGCAAATAATCAAAAGCTTCATACCCATTAATTTGTGTCCCTTTGGGAGAAATATAAATGTAATTAATCAATTGATTATAAAATCCATTGGCGAACAATTCAAAATGCGGATTACGGTATTCTAAATTCAAATCGCCTTGAAGATTTTGCTCATTTTTCAATTGACTATTCCCAATTTCATAACGATTGCTTCCTTCATGCACACCGTTAGAAGACAATTCAGCTAAATTTGGAGCGCGAAATCCCGAAGCTAAATTGAAACGGAAAATCATATTTTCTTTTACATTAGTTTTGTATCCTGCCGACGCATTAAAACTATTAAAAGAACGATTGAATGCTTGAAAATAACCTTCATCGCCGGGATTACCAAATGCTATTGTTGTTACCCCTCGACGGTCCCAACGGAATCCTGCTTGAACTGTATTTTTCTTCCATTGAAAATTAGATGTTAAAAAAACACCTAGGTCTCGTGTGGTTGCGTCTGGAATTAAATATTCTTCGCCCAAATTAGTATTGGTTTGAAACATACCTTGGGTTCCCAATATTGTTTCCCATTTTCCAATGGAAGGCAAATGATACCGAACATTATAATTGAATGTTTTCAATATCATGCGCAAAACGGGAACTTCGCTATCTTCCAATTCGCTACGGTCATTATTAATATAGCCCAAATCGGTTTCCAATTTAGAATTTCCAAAATAGCTAATTGTATTCCAACTCAAAATTTGACCTATCACTTTTTGACTTGGATAAGCTGGATTTTTGATCGTAGTTTGTTCGGCAATTCCACCCTCTGGAATTCCAAGATTTAAGCGGTTATAATTGTATCGAACAACACTGTTAATCGACGAATTAGTATACGCAAAACCTGTTTTAAAGTCCAACTCCTTGAAACGAGTATTGATTACACGTTCCCCCCGACCCGTTTGATAATCAGAGTGCCGATTTTGAGAAATACGGGAAGTGAATTTTAGATGATCGCCCGATAGTTTATAGCCAAAAGTTGTGCTGCTTCCTAAAGTATTGGTAAAATAGCGTTGTCCAAAATTGAGCTGCATTTGATTCGTAGGAGCAAATTTTTCAGGATTAAAATACAAAACTCCGCCCAGAGCATCAGAGCCGTAAAGTAACGAGGCAGGACCTTTAATCACTTCAACACTTTCGATTCCTGCATCATTGAGTCCGAGACCATGCTCCTCGCCAAACTGTTGGTTTTCCAGACGCACTCCCTGATTGTATACTAAAACACGATTACTGCTTAAACCCCGAATTACAGGCTTCCCGATTGACGTCCCTGTTGCCACTTGCGACACCCCTGGAATGGTTGCCAAACCTTCAATTAAAGTGGCTGCTCCTTTTAGACGCAAATCTTTGGCAGTTTGGTGTTCGACCTTCATAACATTCTCCGACTGGAGGCGGTTGAAGGCCGTTGACACAATCACCTCATCCATTTGGTGGATGCTTTCTTTGAGTTCGCAATTAACGGTTACGAGAGCAACAATCATTTTTAGTTCTTGGGTTTGGGTTTCAAAACCAACAAAAGAAAAAACGATTTTGTGGGTTCCTTTGGGAATGGATTTAAAGGTAAAATTCCCTAATGCGTCGGATTGAGTTTCGAGGTGTAAATCGGGCAATTGTATCACGGCGAATTCTAAGGGTTTTCCGGAAGCGGTAACCGTTCCTGAGACTGTATTTTGTGCCTGTGCTAGCGAAAAAAAGCCAAACACAGCCATCCATAAAAATTGATTCATGAGTGAAATGAATTGATTTGTGATTAGAAAAATAAACGTTCTAGCGTGCACAAACGCGCCAGGGATGGGAACTAGGTGCCGTGCACCGTGCACAGCCCTACCTTGATGCAGACTTTAGCCTAGGCAAGGTGGCGCCCAAAAAATAAATCTAACCGACAATCGGTGGTGCCCGAAGGCTAAAGAAACTACCCTCAAAAATCGTTACAAACCGATGTGGCGCTTGAATTTCGTAGGTAGAAGTTGTGTTGGAATGTTGTGAGTGGAAAGAAATCGCTATGGGTTCGATATACGAACTAAACGCAAACGCACACTGAAAACATTTTTCGAATGTATAGTGCGCATGACCTACCTCTGTTTTACCCAACGTATACTGATGGTTACAGTCCTTCACTTCAAATTCGTGAACAAGGTGATTGACCGCATGCACAAACTGCAGCACAAAAACAAGCAGTAATGTGGTAGCTATACCTCCCCCAAAAAGAAGTTTACGTAGTTTCAACATGATACAAAGGTAAAATATCAATAAAAAAATCCTGCCGATTTATCATTTTTTTAAGACCCGACAAGATTTTATGTTCGACACAAGTATTTTATACCAAGTGATGGGCTACTAAATATTCGGCGATTTGAATGGCATTGGTGGCAGCACCTTTGCGTAAATTGTCAGCTACAACCCACATATTTATGGTGTTGGGCTGACTCTCATCCTGTCGAATACGACCCACAAACACCTCATCTTTTCCGTGTGCATACAACGGCATTGGATAGGTAAATGTATCGGTATTATCTTGAACCACAACACCCGGAGTATGGTGCAAAATTTCACGAATTTCGCTCAAATTAAAGTTGTGATGAAACTCAATGTTTAAAGCTTCACTATGCCCGCCAACTACTGGAATTCGAATAGCAGTTGCGGTTACGTTTATACTATCGTCACCGATGATTTTCTTGGTTTCACGTGTAAGCTTCATTTCTTCTTTGGTATAGCCATTATCCTCAAAAACATCGCAATGCGGAATAGCATTACGGTGTATTTGGTATTTGTAGGCCATTTCACCTTGAATCCCCGCATACTCGTTTTCTAATTGTTGTACCGCTTTCACACCGGTACCCGTAATGGATTGGTAGGTAGAAACCACAACCCGTTTTACACCATATTTTTTATGTAAAGGTGCCAATACCATAACCATTTGAATTGTAGAACAATTGGGATTGGCAATAATTTTATCGGCTTTTGTTAATTCGTGCGCATTGATTTCTGGAACTACCAGTTTTTTTGTTGGATCCATTCGCCAAGCGGAAGAATTGTCAATTACCGTAGTTCCCACTTCAGCAAATTTAGGAGCCCAATCCAATGAGGTTTGCCCTCCAGCAGAAAACAATGCAAGGTCTGGACGCATCTCGACAGCAGTTTGTAAGCCAACTACTTCATACGATTGACCCTTCCAAGTGATTTTTTTTCCGACAGACTTTTCTGAAGCGACTGGGACTAATTCGGTTATGGGAAAATTTCGATCGGCTAACATTTGTAGCATTACCTCGCCTACCATACCGGTAGCACCTACAACGGCAACTTTCATAGTTTTTTTCTTTAAGTTGAATGATTACGTAGCGCGTTAAAAAAAGGGGAAACCTTTCTCGCCTTTAACAACCAGACAAAAATAATGAGAAATTGTATCGGTTGGTCAATTTTAAAAAGAAAAACCACCCGCTTTGGAGTGGCTTTAGTTAGAATATATAGGTAGCGGTTTACTTTTTCAATAAATCACGAATCTCCGTTAATAATTCCTCTTGCGAAGGTCCTACAGGAGTAGCAGGCGCGGCTTCCTCTTTCTTTTTGGCTGCATTCATTCCTTTTACAAATAAAAATAAAACAAAGGCAACAATTATAAAATTGATCACCGATGATAAAAACATGCCGTATTTCACCCCGCCAAGCAACGTTAGGTCTTCAATTTTTTGAAGGTTGGCCGCTTCCAATGCGGGTTTTAATAAAAGAGGGGTGATTACATCGTCAATAAATGAACTTAAAATTTTACTAAAGGCAGCTCCAATAATGACCCCGATGGCGAGGTCAATTACATTGCCTTTCATTGCAAACTGCTTAAATTCAGCAATCATTCCCATAGTTTTTTATTTGTAACGGTTAGAATATCAAAGCTACAAATTTTAATGCATAGCCCTTGTAGTAAATTAGAAAAAAATAACTTACTCCCGATAAAAAATTCGCTTGACACGTTGTGAAATCGAAGTCATAATTTCGTACGGAATCGTGCCCAATTGTTTAGCCATGTAGGTTACCGAAGGGTCTTTACCAAATAATAGTACTTCTTGTCCCTCTTGACAATCAATATCGGTCACATCAACCATCAGCATATCCATACAGATACTGCCTATTATCGGTGCTTTTTTATCTTTAATTGTCACATAGCCCTTTCCATTCCCCCAATGTCGCGAAATACCGTCGGCATATCCTATAGGCACCGTAGCTACTCGCGTTAAGCGCTCGGCCATAAAACGACGGCTGTAACCGACACTTTCGCCTGGTTCGATCACTCGAATTTGAGAAATTAAGGACTTCAATGTAGCTACTTGTTCTAAAAACTTTTGTTCTTCTTCGTCATTGGAAACGCCATACAAACCGATACCAAGGCGCACCATATCAAATTGAGCTTGACCAAAATTTGAAATTCCCGAGGTATTTAATAGATGTCGAATGGGTTGAATTTGCAATGCTTCCATCAATTGCTCCGACAAGGATTTGAATAACTTGATTTGACCCAATGTAAAATCGACAAACGCCATATTATCACTAGCGGCCAAATGAGATAAAATACTCTTTACTGCTAACGCTTGGGTTTGTTGTAAACGGGCAATGAGTTCGGGCAAATCATCTTCCATAAAGCCCAAACGATGCATCCCCGTATCGAGTTTGATATGAATTGGAAAATTTTTTAATTGTTTCTCTTCAGCCAATTTAACGAAGGCATTCAAGCCTTTTAGCGAATAAATTTCGGGTTCGAGTCCAAACTGAATCAAGGCTTGATAACTCGTGCTTTCAGGATTCATAACCATAATCGGCAATTCGAGCCCCGCTTGCTTTAGTGCAATTCCTTCATCGGCAAAAGCAACTCCCAAATAATCCACTTTGTGATGGGCTAGTAATTTGGCAATTTCATAACCTCCGTTCCCGTAGCTAAATGCTTTTACCATGACCATCATTTTAGTCTTGGGATTGAGTTTGGACTTATAAAAATTCAGGTTATGACTAATCGCATTAAGATTAATTTCTAAGACTGTTTCGTGGGTTTTCTCTTCCAAGGCCAATACAATTTCTTCAAAATGAAAATGCCGGGCGCCTTTAATTAAAATCGTTTCTTCTTCAAAAGTTAGGGTATCCATCGCTTCTAAAAAAGCGGCAGTAGTGGGAAATGCTAAACAATTTGGAAACTTTCGTTGGTAATTTGAAATTGTTGGTCCGATAGCAATCACACGGTTAATTTGATTGGTAACCGTCAAAAATGAAACTTGTGCATACAAATCATCATTGACTAATCCACTTTGAAAAATATCGGATAAAATAAGAGTTTTCTTTTTGTATTGTTTCTGACTCTCTAAAAAATCTAAGGCAATTTTAAGCGATTGGAAGTCGGAACTATAACTGTCATCGATCAAGCGAGTATTGTGAATGCCGTTTTTGACTTTTAAACGCATTTCTACAGGATACAACTGTGCCATACGCGTTTGAATAATTGCTTCATCATAGCGCAAATACAAGAGCAGCATCAAACAATGAATTGCATTTTCAATCGAGGCTTGATCCGAAAATGGAATCGTAACCGTGAAACAATGTTTTTGATAGGTTACCCGCAATTCTGTACAATCGGGTTTTTCATTGGCCATGATAAAAACATCGGCTTTACCCGCATCTGAACTCCATGTAAACGTTTTCACTCTGGGCGAAAGAAAAGCTTCGATCGAACGGTTTTTATTTAAGATGAGCACTTCAACAGCAGAAAACAAACAGAGTTTTTCTTTAATTTTTTCCCCAACATCATGAAATCCTTCATCATGTGCCGAACCGATGTTGGTGAGTATTCCAATTGTAGGACGAATGATTTTTTCCAAATGCTGCATTTCGTTTACCGTTGAAATACCCGCTTCAAAAATCCCTAAATTGTGTTTTTCATTGATTCCTAAAACCGATAATGGAACTCCAACTTGTGAATTGTAGCTTTTCGGACTTCGAATAATGTTATAATCGGGACTCAAGAGAAAATTGAGCCATTCTTTTACGATTGTTTTCCCATTACTACCTGTAATTCCAATAATCGGAAAGGTAAAGTTTGAGCGGTACATAGCGGCAAAATCGTGAAGGGCATTCAAAGAATTCTCAACCACTAAAAAATTGGCGCTGCCCGACATCCCATCGGGTATATATTCCACTACAAAATTATATACCCCTTGCACAAGTAGTGCTTTCAAGTAATCATGCCCGTTGTGATTGGGTCCGACTAATGCAAAAAATAAGGTGTGTGTGCTGTTTTGAAGTGATCGACTATCTATCGAAACAGTATCGATAATTGCATCCTCCCGATCTCCATGAAATTGAGCGTTGAGAATCGGAATAATATTTCGGATAGTTAACGTCACGATTGTTTATGCGTTGGTGTCTGAAGATAATTCTTCAGGGTCTTTGACTTCGATATTTTCGCGCATTGCTTTAAAATAAGCTGCTCGACTTAACGGTTCATATTCTTCGGTCTCTCCTAATAAAACTAGGCGTTCATTGCTGGACTTTCGGTGACTGTAATGGGCCAAATTTCCTGTTCGAGTACATACTGCGTGGACTTTCGTTACATATTCAGCTGTTGCCATTAAAGCCGGCATGGGTCCGAACGGGTTTCCTTTAAAATCCATATCCAAACCGGCAACGATTACACGAACCCCCGAATTGGCAAGATCATTACAAATTTTTACAATTTCATCATCAAAAAACTGCGCCTCGTCTATACCTACAACATCGCAACCTTGGGCTAGAATTGCAATATTGGCTGCAGCGGGTACGGGTGTAGAACGAATTTCATTTTTGTTGTGCGAAACCACCATCGATTCATCATAACGAACATCAATCGCCGGTTTAAAGATTTCTACCTTTTGTTTAGCAAATTGCGCCCGACGCAAACGACGAATTAATTCCTCTGTTTTGCCCGAAAACATGGAGCCGCAGATTACTTCGATCCAACCAAATTGTTCTTCGTGATTTACCGTATTTTCTAGAAACATTTACTAATTTCGTTAGTATGAATTAGGTATTTTTCTGCTACATTTGTACAGAAACAAAAATATCAAATTTCCGATGACTTTCGCTTCCCTGAGGCATAAAGTTATAAAGAGAGTACCGATTTTTTAACCAAAAACGAATCCCAATCCATTCAACACTTAAGGCCCAATGGGGTTTCAGACGTGTTTGACCAATTGTAACACACCATGAAAAAAAGACTGGAAGCAGAATTGATCAGTATTGCGCACCGCATTTTAAAACTCAAAAACAAGTCGGAAGTAGACCAACTGTACCTTGAGTCTAAAAAATTATACGAAACCTTGGCTGTTTTGAAATTTTATGGCGATAATTATGAAGTCATCAAAAACGATGCGGTTGTTGTGGATTTGGAATCTAAATTAGAAGCCGCTCTAGATTCAACTGAAGAAACTACAGCCCCCGTTATTGAAGAAATTCCAATTGTTGCTGAAGAAGTTCGTGAAGTTGAAGAACCAATTGCGGAGAAAGAAGAAACTACTTTTGAAGACGAAGAAGTTACTGCTGAATACGAGGAAGAAGATACTGTCGGAGCTACTGAAGAGAACCCTAGTCATGAAGACGAGGAAGAAGAAACTATCGCAGCTACTGAAGAAGAACCTAGTCATGAAGAGGAGAAAGAAGCAATATCTTTGTTAGAAGAAGAGAGTAGTCTTGAAGATGATGAAATTCAAGAAGAAGAGCCTGTAATTGTAGGTGAAATTACAATCGAAGAAGAAGAAATCGAAGAAGAAGTGCCCCTAACGGAGGCCAAATTGGATAGTGATTTTGAACCCTTGTTTGAGTTGGCGGCAGCTCCTATGGCTGATGAAGAAACAGAAGAAATCGAAGAAACTCCCATTGCCGAAACTGCAGCTATAAATTCGGAAGCGGATAAAAACGACGAACCGAAACAAATTACATTTGCCGATTTATTAGGCGAAAATTATACTGAACCGGTATTTGTTAAGCCCGATAATGTGGTGGTGCCTCCTTCGTTAAAAAATGTTATTGACGAGCAAGGAAAATCATTAAACGAAATGCATTCGAAAACCATCAATATTGGATTGAATGATAAAATTGCATTTGTGAAGCATTTGTTTGCAGACAGTACCGAAGATTACAACCGTGTATTATCGCAATTGAATACATTTTCTTCCCTTTCGGAAGCGAAAGCATTTATTGACGAAATTATCAAGCCGGATTACAATAATTGGGAAGGTGTCGATGATTATGCCGAACGGTTTATTGCAATTGTGGCTAAAAAATTCTCGTAAATGGGGAAATTGTATTTGGTGCCTACGCCTATCGGCAATTTGGATGACATGACGATTCGTGCCATCAAAGTATTGCAGGACGCCGATATGATTTTGGCAGAAGATACCCGCAACAGCGGAAAACTCTTAAAGCATTTTGAGATTTCAACACCCATGCAAAGCCACCATATGCACAACGAACACAAAACAGTAGATTACTGGGTAAAACGAATTCAAGGCGGCGAAATAGTAGCTTTAATCAGCGATGCCGGTACGCCTGCAATTTCTGATCCCGGTTTTCTTCTTACACGGGCATGTGTAGAAAATGGGGTTGAAGTAGATTGCTTACCCGGAGCTACAGCCTTTGTTCCTGCATTAGTAAATAGCGGTTTGCCCAACGATCGTTTTGTATTCGAAGGTTTTTTACCTGAAAAAAAAGGACGGCAAACGCGTTTCCTCCAACTCGCCGATGAAACTCGAACGATAATCATTTATGTTTCTCCGCACAAGTTAGTAAAAACCTTAAGCGAATTTGTTCACTATTTTGGTGCAGATCGCCCGGTTTCAATTTCGCGCGAGATTACTAAGCTACATGAAGAAACCATTCGTGGAACAGCAACAGAAGTTCTAAAACACTATGAATGCAAACCTCCAAAAGGAGAAATTGTAGCAATTGTTGGGGGTAAACCCACAAAATAAATAGTATACTGAAACGATTATAAACGCCAAAATTTTAACACCAACTCTTATGCGCTGGAACATTAACTCAAAGCCGAATCCCTCCGAAGTACGCCATTTAATGGACGTATTGCATGTCGATGAACTGATTGCCCAATTATTAGTCCAACGAGGCATCACCACCTACGAAGAAGCCAAAGGATTTTTTCGACCTACCCTAAACGACTTACACAATCCGTATCTCATGAAGGATATGGAACAAGCCGTAGTTCGAATTGAACAAGCCGTAAACAACCGGGAAAACATACTCGTGTTTGGCGACTATGATGTCGATGGTACGACTGCCGTATCGCTAATGGCCTCCTATTTACGAAGCTATTACCCCAATGTAGCAACCTACATTCCCGATCGTTATACCGAAGGTTATGGTGTTTCATTTCAAGGGATTGATTTTGCCGAAGATAATGGCATGACCCTTATTATTGCCTTAGATTGTGGAATAAAATCAATCGATCATGTAAATTATGCCAAAGCTAAAGGAATTGATTTTATTATTTGTGACCACCACCGCCCCGGTGATTCAATACCCGATGCTATTGCGGTTTTGGATCCCAAACGGGAAGATTGTTCGTATCCTTATGACGAACTCTGCGGTTGTGGGGTTGGCTTCAAATTGATACAAGCACTTGCCGAACGCCGGGGACAAACGGTATTTGATTTGGTTCCCTATTTGGACTTAGTAGCTACGGCTATAGCCGCTGACATTGTACCCATAACAGGTGAAAACAGAATACTAGCAAAATTTGGCTTAGAAGTAATCAATTCAAGTCCAAGGCCTGGCCTAAAAGCCTTGTTATCACACGCTAAAAAAAGCGTATTTACAATAACCGAAGTTGTTTTTACTATTGCGCCTCGAATCAATGCTGCAGGAAGGATTAAACATGGAAATGCTGCGGTAGAATTGCTTACATCGTTGAATTTAGAACAAGCGATTGAATTTGCTAATGCAATCGAACAACACAACAAAGACCGGCGAGAGTTGGATAAAGCCATAACCGAAGAAGCCTTACGCCAGATTCAGGATTTAAATGAAACCGAACGTTATACTACTGTCGTTTACTATGAAGAATGGCATAAAGGGGTTATCGGAATCGTAGCATCACGATTAATCGCTACCTACTACAGGCCAACGGTTGTATTTACCAAAAGTGGTGATCAATTGGCCGCCTCTGCACGATCAATAAACGATTTCGATTTGTATGAAGCTATTGAAGCCTGCAGCGAACACTTAATTCAATTTGGGGGACATAAACATGCCGCAGGGATGACCTTGTTGGAAGAAAACTATCCTGCGTTTAAAGCCGCATTTGAAGCGTTCGTAAAACGTAGTATTGATCCCAATTTGCTCGTTCCAGAAATTTTGATTGATGCCGAAATTAATCTAACAGATGTTTCACCCAAATTGATTCGCCTCTTGAAACAATTTGAACCCTTTGGCCCCGGTAACATGACCCCTATTTTTTTGGCTAAAGATTTAATTGATACCGGTTATGGCAAATGTATTGGAAACGACGAAGCGCATTTAAAGTTAAGCGTCAAACAAGGCCAATCTGAAATCTTTGGTGTCATTGGATTTGGATTGCGAGAAAAATTATCATTGACACAAAACCGCCAAAAATTTGATGCAGTTTTCTGCTTAGAAGAAAATGAATTCAAAGGTACCGTTTCATTACAACTTCGTTTAAAAGACCTACGATAAATCTATGGCAAAGAATGACCCCTACGAAGCACTGCGTTTTCGCGAATTTAATTTTTTCTTATTGATGCGTTTTGCCTTAGTGTTTGCTTGGTCTATGCAATTTGTAATTATCGAGTGGGAAGTATATTGTATTACTAAAAATCCGCTTTCTCTAGGAATTATTGGTTTAATGGAAATTATCCCCGCTGTGTGCATGGCCTTATTTGCCGGACATATTGTTGATCAAAGTGAGAAAAAAAGACTGCTAACAAAATGTTTATTGGCTTTCAGCATAATCAGTTTGGGATTGTTTCTAATTACTTTGCCAAGTATTGCCAAAGAGTATTCCTCAAAAACAATTCTCTATACGATTTATACCTTAGTGTTTTTTGGAGGAATTGTCCGGGCATTTATTACCCCAGCTGTATTTTCTTTGTTAGGTCAGTTAATCCCTAAAAAAGTCTATCCTAATGCTTCCACCTGGAGCAGTTCGGTATGGCAAATTGCTGCAGTAACAGGGCCCGCCTTTTCCGGTATAGCCATTGGTTTTTTTGGCGTACATTGGTCGCTTTGTTTTGTATTGGGTTGTACAATTTTGGCTTTGCTATTCCTTTCGGGTATAGAAAAAAAACCCATTTTAAATTCCAAAATAGGCGAACCTATTTTTCAAAGTCTAAAAGAAGGTGTTCGGTTTGTGTTTCATAACAAAACCATTTTTAATGCGATCACCTTAGATATGGTTGCGGTATTATTTGGAGGTGCCGTAGCGCTACTTCCTGTATTTGCTCAAGACATACTAAAGGTTGGGTCGACAGGGTTCGGCATCCTTCGCGCAGCTCCAGCAGTAGGTTCGTTTTTAACAATGCTCCTAGCGGCCTATATTCCCTTGAATAAAAACGCAGGAATGAAATTGTTGGTTGCTATTTTTATGTTTGGCGTTTGTATGATAGTATTCGGACTCTCCAGCTACTTTTGGCTCTCGGTACTCGCTTTATTCCTTAGTGGTCTTTTTGACGGCGTTTCTGTAGTGATTCGACAAACGATTTTACAATTGGAAACCCCCGATCATATGCGGGGTCGGGTCGCTTCGGTTAATTCAATTTTTGTAGGCTCGTCAAATGAGTTAGGGGCATTTGAAAGTGGTGTTACGGCCAAATTAATGGGAACGGTCTCCGCAGTTGTTTTTGGCGGCTGCATGACGCTTTTAACAGTAACCTTAACGGGGGCACTTTCGCCTTCTTTCCGGAAATTGGATATTCATAAAAAAATTGAAGAATTGTAAATGAGATTTGTTGAGAAAGAAACTATTATCTTTCGTTTTTTAAAGCTATGATTCGAATCTTCAGTCTTTTCATTGGTTTAATTTTTTCCTTCCCGATTGCCGGGCAAGAAATACGATTTATCCCACTTGATGAAGAAACCAGCGAATTCTTAACGGATGTCAATTTCCAACTTTTTCACCAAAAAAAGAAAGTCTTTGCAGGTATTACCCCCGAAAAAGAAGCAACAATTTTACCCCAAATTGCCTTTGATTCGATTGTTTTTTCCAAATTCAATTTTGAAACGAAGGGCTATGCGCTAGATCAATTGAACGAAGTGATTTATCTCAAGAAAAAAATCTATGAATTGGATGAAGTAGTAATCGGCGAGGTAGATCAAAAAATTGCCTTAGGTGAACACAACCGAATTTTACCGCAATCGAAAGGAATGTATATTCCAAAAGAACTAACTTTTGGTATTCTTTTAGTCAATAATCAACCGTTTGATATGGCAATCGAAAATGTGCGTTGGTATGTCAAAAAAGTAACGCATACAACACATTACCGCATCCTTTTTTATAAAGTAGTGGTCAATAAAGAAAGTATAGAACACCCCTATATAAGTCTATTCAAAGCGATTCCCGTTTATATTTCACCCATTCAGAAACTAACGCCAAAACAAAAAAACAAAGTTGAAACGCCTGTTTCGTATACACTTGATCAAGGAGAAGAAATTTTAGTAGCATTTGAATTGATTGACTATTGTGATGCAACTGAAACCGTTTTTAGCCCACCAAAGGAAGAGCAAACACTGATTAAGTTTCAATGTTCTAATGAAACTAACTTCTATACAAAATATAGAGATATCGTCACTCAACAAGAGAGCGAAGAACTATACAATGCCAATGCTTGGATAAATTATGATTTTGCCTTTCAATTTTTCAAAAAACCCAGTAAAAGTATAATTCGCACTCCTGCCGTTAATTTGATTGGTCGAAAACTATGATTCAAATTTTTCGAGTGAAAATTGCGTTCCGTCAAAAACACCATAGGTAAAATAACCTATCCAATCCCCTAGATTGATATAGGTTGACGATTCATTCAATGCTATCGTCATGGGTAAATGGCGGTGTCCAAAAACAAAATAATCAAAGTGTTGGGTTTCTAATTTTCGTTTACAATAGCGCACCAACCATTCGTTATCTTCTCCCAAAAACTTTACATCGGCTTCGCCCGATATCAACTTGTTTTTAACCGAAAGGTATTGGGCCAGTTTAACACCAAAATCGGGATGTAACCAACGGTAGAGCCATTTAGAAAAGGAATTGGTAAACACCTTTTTCATCCGTTTGTAGCCTTTGTCACCCGGGCCTTTACCATCGCCATGCCCAATTAAAAAAGACTTTCCATGAAAAGTAAATGTTTTATTATCGTGGAATACCGGAATAGTAAGTTCTTTTTCAAAATAACCATTCATCCACAAATCGTGATTGCCAACAAAAAAATAAATGGGAATCCCACTATCTCGAATTTCTGCCAACTTTCCTAATACCCTAACAAAACCTTTGGGGACAACGGTTTGGTATTCAAACCAAAAATCAAACAAATCACCCAATAAAAAAATCGCTTCAGCATCTTGTTTTACCATATCAAGCCAAGCCACAAACTTTTGTTCGCGTGGAAAACTCGCTTCGGGTGTTGGAGCGCCCAAATGTTGATCGGAAGCAAAATAGATTTTTTTACCCATAATTAGTGATTATCAGAAGCAAACCATTCCGCATAAGAGGTTTCGGTTTCTTGCAAACGCAACGAATACAATTGAATGGATTCAGGGAGGCGACTACAAATTTTTTGAGCAAAATCGATGACCATGTTTTCGCTGGTCGGTTGGTAATCTACTAAAATTACATGATGACCACGGGACTGCAGTTCTGCGGCTAATTCGATATGGGGGGTGTTTTTATTAAAAACCGTAGCGTGATCAAAAATATCGACAATTTCCTCTTTGACGATTTTCTTTAAATCAGAAAAATCGATGACCATGCCGAATTTTACATGGGTCGAGTCGGTAATAGGTTTACCAATAACCGTAACCGATAATTTATAGCTATGACCGTGCACATTTTTACACTTGCCGTCATAGCCATACAAGGCATGTCCGGTTTCAAAATTGAACTGTTTGGTAATACGAATCGTACTCATAATGTAAATTTACAGCGCAAAAATACGATTTATTCTAAATGGTTTTGCTTTTTAGAAAAGGAATGCAATTCATTGGGAGCATCTTCCAACTTTAGATTTTGTATAATTTTAGATGAAATAAAAAAGGCCGTCTAATCGACGACCTTTGTACTATTTTTATGGATTAAGTTGAAAATCTTGGGATTCGTTGGCATGCGCTTCGCGGGCATTAATTGCTTTATTGTCCTCGCCTCGCGTCACAAACGCAACAAAACTAATGTTTTGGGGGTTGATATTTGGGGAAACATTAGGGAAATTGGAAGGAGGTGTCATAGTAGGAATCGGAATTGAAAAATTTCGAGTGTAGGTTGAACCATTGACTAACTGACTGTTTGGGATTGCTTCTCCTAAAATATCTGTTAATGAAGCGCGTAGTACATGATTGTGTTCATAATTAGGTATCGGATTAACCCCATTGTATAAATCACTGTAATAATTTCGTTGTAAATAATATAATTTATCCTCTAGAAGGTAAACAACTAATTTTAAATTGTTGTAATCATCCAAACATTTTACTTTGACATCCAAATTGATCGATCCATTAGCTACGGTTGAACTCATGGCTAATCCTATGGTAGTATTGTTCCCTGTTAAATCGATTGCTTGTTGAACATTTGAAGTTTCAGGGAAGCTCCAAACTTCCATGCGATTTAATCGTGAAACCGGCAAAGCAAGGGGCGAATTGGGCAAAATCAAATTTTTTAAAGGAGCAATCCCAGGAAAATGATAGGGATCATTACCATTATGAATAGCCACCTGTACTACTTTATCGGAAACTTCACTGGCTTGTTTCATTGCCCACGACACGCGGGTACAATTCCCACACCAAGTGCCGGTGTAATCCTCAATCAATACATTTTTTTTGAAATAACCCGATACAGGTGGAGCTGTTGATGAACCATCGGGACGGTTTTCAACTATGGTTGTTTCTTGGCACGAAATCAACAAAATTGTCGCTGCAAAAAGCGCAGTTAAAGCGTTTATTTTCATAGCAAATCAAAGCATTACATTTATAACTACAAATAAAAAGAAAAATCCTTTACTTTTAATCAGATTATTTATTTATTTGTATAATAATACCCCTAAACAATGAATAAAATAACCGTATTACTTTTCTTATTAAGCCTATTCGGAAATGCACAAACCGCTTTGCCCGATGTAACCTTAACCAATTTAGAAGGCAAATCCGTAGTATTAAAAAACGAATTTTCTGAAAAAGACAAGCTCTATATTTTTTCTTTTTGGGCTACATGGTGCGGCCCTTGCATCAATGAACTGGATGAATTAAATGATATCATTGAGGACTGGAAAAAAGAACTCAATTTGGAGGTTATAGCGATTTCTACCGATGACGCACGTACGCAAAAAAGGGTAAAGCCTTTAGTTAATGGAAAAGGATGGCCCTATACTATTTTGTTGGACACCAACCAAGATTTGAAGCGCGCCTTAACCATTGTCAACATACCTTACACTCTAGTGGTTAAAAACGGTCAAATTGTACATATCCAAAACGGTTATGTGCCCGGTAGTGAGACCGAATTGTTTGCTAAATTGAAGCAGTTGTAATCATGATTAAAAATTACTTTTACAGCGCTTGTCTTGCGCTTTTGGTTACTGCAGTAAGCTTTGCACAAACGGAAGAAAAACCCAAAGATAAAGGAACCCTCAGCGGCGGAATAGAATCGAATACGCAATGGTATTTGAATGATAAAGGATTGAAGGATGAAGTAGGCAATTCAACCGTACAACCGATTGAACCCCTTAGATCTAATACGTATCTATTTTTAAATTACACCTATAAAAAATGGATTGCTGGAATTCAAGGAGAAGCGTATGAACAAAATGCGCTTTTAAACATGAACCCAAAATACAATGGCACCAATGTGGCTACTTATTTTGTGCAATACAAAGGAGAAAAACTCGATGCAACAGCGGGTTATTTCTATGAACAATTTGGAAGCGGTTTATTGTTTCGGAGTTGGGAAGATCGGGCTTTGGGGATCAACAATGCTTTGCGCGGAGGGCGTATTATTTTTAAGCCCAACACTTCATTTACAGCAAAGTTAATTTATGGAAAACAACGTACTGGTTTTGATGTTGCGCGTTCTGAGATTTTTGGGGGCGATTGGGAATTAAGGCTTTCGAATGTACTGAAATGGGAAACTACCGAACTCACTTTAGGAGGAAATTATGTGGGGCGCTATGAAAAAACCGATATAGTAAATCCTAATTTTGATGCATTAACGAGTGGAATTTCCGGACGAATCAATCTAACACATAATTCAGTTTACTTTTCTGCCGAATACAATTATAAAACAGAAGATGCTGTAGTTCAAGCACCCGGACAAGTTGACAATAAATTAATTAAACCCGGAAGTGCTTTATTGATTAATTTAGGGTATTCAAAAAAAGGATTTGGTATTGATGGAACCTTCCGCCGATTGGAAAACATGAGTTTTTTCTCTGAACGTGCCGCTAAAGGCAATGTTTTTAATGATCGCATTATGAATTTTATCCCCAGCTTAACCAAACAACACCATTATAATTTAGCCAACATCTATGTATATCAGGCCCAACCCAATGTACTTTTAGCTGGATCTAGTTATGTAAAGGCAGGGGATATTGGAGGACAAATAGATTTATTTTACGATATTAAAAAAGGAACCTTATTGGGCGGAAAATACGGCACTAAGATTGCACTTAACTTTTCCAATTATAATGCACTTAGCGGTACATATTACATTTTTAATCCCCAAAATTATGCAACCGATTTCTTTGGATTCGGCCAACGTATGTTTTCCGATTTGAATTTTGAAATCACTAAAAAATGGAATACAAAATGGCAAACTATTTTAAGTTATATTAATCAATACTACAATAAAAAATATATTGAAGATGCAGCCGGTGAAATAAAAACCCATATTGTTGGCGCTGATATAATTTATAAATTGAAAAAAGGACAGTCCATTCGCTTTATGGGCGAACATATGTGGGCCGATTATGATCGAAAAAATTGGGCTTCAGCCACGCTTGAGTTCAACTTCAATTCGAAATTCTCGATGTATGTGTACGATTTGTACAATTATGGTAATGACTTAGATTATTATCGGAACCACTACTATAACGTAGGAGGGTCATTCCGTAAAAATGCATCCCGTATTTCCCTAAACTACGGACGTCAACGGGGCGGCTTGGTGTGTGTGGGTGGTGTATGTCGCTTTGTCCCTGAAAGCTCGGGGCTTACGTTAACATTTAATACTTCATTCTAATATGCATTTTTGGCGCAACATAGGGTTTTGTTTATTGCTATGTATTAGCGGAATTACCTATTCGTGTTCGTCCAACGAAAACTACGAAACAATAGCCGAATCGCCAGTGGTTTTTGATTTATCACAAGTTCCCTACCCAAAGCTTTCGGACTATCATTTTTTTAATGGGGAGCTGAAAAATTTACAACCAGCCTTAGGGGTTTTACCCTACAAACCGGCCAGCGAATTATTTAGTGATTATGCGTTAAAAAAACGTTTTGTTTGGATGCCCAAAAACACTAAAGCTACCTATGTGAGCGACCATTCTATTTTGAATTTACCTACTGGCAGTGTAGTAATTAAAGTTTTTTATTACACTAATGTTCAACCAAGTAATACTACAAAAATCATTGAAACCCGATTGATGATCAAAAAAGAATCGGGGTGGATATTTGCTCAATATATATGGAACGACAATCAAACGGATGCTGTTTTAACAAATCAAAGTACAACAAGAACAATACAATGGAAAGACGAAAATAACATTGTACAAACTGTTGAGTACAGAACTCCTGAAGCCGATTATGAATGCAACAGATGTCATAGTACTATAAATACAGATCACAAGTTCCCTTTAGGCATAAAACCCCAAAATTTGAATTTTAATTATAATTACAATGATGGTATAAAAAATCAATTGGACAAATGGATTGAAATGGGTTATTTAGAAGACAACTTACCAAATACCATTGTTTCAATAGCCGATTATAAAGACGCATCTCAACCGTTAAATCTCAGAGTGCGTTCCTATTTTGATGCAAATTGTGCACATTGTCATGTTACTGGCGGTGAAGCTGGGCATATGAATTTAAGATTTTCTTTTAATGAAACGATAAATCCATCAAAAATGGGGGTTAATAGAATAGCTGCTCATTATTTACAAGGATATAACAATTTAATTATTCAACCTGGAAATTATGGTCAATCCATATTACATTATAGGATAAATACAGAAAACGACATATTGTATATTATGCCGCCGCTTGGAAGAACAAAAAAGCATGTTGAAGGTGTTAATCTAGTTGAAGAATGGATTAATTCTTTATAAAAAAACCGCCATAAGGCGGTTCTTTATTTGAATATAATATAAATTATCTTTTTATAATTTTTTTAGAAGTACGAATCCCTTCAGCGTTTATAAAATTAATCAAATATACACCTGAGTTGAAATTTGAAACATCTATAGATTGAATTCCGTAATTTAAACTAGATGAATGAAGAACTTTACCATTCAAATCAACTATAGTCATTGTAGTAGCTTTTAAAACGTCTAATACGAGTTCGCTTTCAACTAAAGTAGATTTAACAATCACACCCGAAGATTGCAATTGATCAATCTCATCAACTGATAAATTAGGATCATATCTATAGGTAACTGTAATTGCATTTCCTACTTCTGCTCCTCCTTGAGTCGCCTGATTCGTTTGAAAAAATCGAAATACAAAATCTAATGGAAAAGTTCCACTCCCCGCATTATCATTCAAAAAATGATCAAAATTTCCATTGGAAGCATTAGGTGCTAATGTAACCGAACCGGTGGTAGGGTAAATAGTATTTTCAGAAACTTCTGGAAGACATTCTTGACCAAAACACAATTGAAAATTACTTCCATTATTATTCACTAAATCTTCACACTTGATCCAAACATTAGTAGTTGCTGGTCCATTATTTCTAACTCTAAACAATATTTCAGCTGCGGGATAGCCTAACTGAGTTCTAGCTAATACAGTACCACTAGGAACATTAACTCCACCAACTGACAATGATATTTGAGAAAAACCAAACATACTTGCAAAAACAAGTATGTTGGTAAAAATTACTTTTTTCATTATTGATATATTTTAATTTAAAATAATCTTTTTAATCTCTTCGCGGCCTTCAGACATAAATTTTGCTAAGTAAACTCCAGCCTGTAAACCGTTTAAGTTAATGGTTTCATTGTTTGAAATATTTTTTACAGTGATTAATACTTTTCCTGTAAGATCTAATATTTCAACATCTGCATTGTAGTTGGATTTGAAGTATACAACACCTGTGGTTGGGTTAGGATATAACTCAATAGCGCTTGATTCAAATTCTGAACTAGAAAGTGGATTATTAACCCCAAATGTTTTAGACTCAGAACCTCCAAAATTACCTCCTTCGATACCAGGAATTACATTGCCATTACTAAAAACTTGATACCCACCAAAACCATATGCTCCGTACATACCATCACCATACGAATCGTTAACAATAAATGTATAACAATCATTAGGTACTGTTAAATTAACATCGGGTTGTGGGTATTCCCCAGCAGCAGCAGCGTCAGCATAAGTTGGACTAGAGGCAACAACAGTACCTGCAGAGTTTCTAAGTTCCCATGAAGTTTCTGAACCATATTGGTCTAACGTAATTTTAATTACTATATCACTAGTAGCTGTTTCACTCGCTTTAGCAAATGAAGTCACACCACTATTATTTGCATTGTTCCCATCAGTTGGAATACTCACATTCAATGTGTTTGATGCTTGTAAGTTGTACGAAATTGAAGATAAATTAACAACTTGACGCGCTAAAGGTGCTAAATTTCCTGACCAATTAAAAATTTGAGGTGTTCCACCATTAATGCTATAAGTAATCGGCAATGTTGTTAAATTATTTTGTCCATAATTCTGTATTTCAATTTTTGGAGAAACAGAAGCAACACACTGATCTGAAATTCCTTTAACCTCTTTAATACTTGCATCATTACTGATCAAGCCTGTGTAAGTAGCTGCAGCTCCATTTCCAGAAACAATTTTTTGTTGTGATTCTGCCATAAAAGCAACCACTTCAAACTCACCCATTTCAGCAGGAACTAAATTATAACTTGCAGGAATTGTATAGTTGTAAGTTCTTGTAACAAAAGTTCCCGAAGTAGTAGTATTTATAGTTTCTCCCCATTGACCAGTGATCATATGCACTAAACGGTGTTGGTGATTATATTGATCACCCAAATTACCACCCGTTTGTGGGCCTAAAGTATTGTTTTGAAGTAACGCTACGTTTAATCTATTTGTAGCAACAGGGCTAGAACCTGTATAATATGCTTCAACTAGAACCGTTAATACTCTTGTGCTCACATTAATTGAAGCGGTAGTCGCAACATTTACATAGGAACTTTGAGCTAAAATTTGGTTGGTAGCATTGGTCCAGTTGTTTCTATTCATTGCCGTACCTGTACCACCATTTTGAGCTAATCCTGAAAATTGTGTGCGGTTTACAGTACCTGCTGGATAACCGGTAACACCTGCTTGACCCGTAAAACCTGAACCAAATGGAGTTCTAAAATCGGGCTGACCTGCACCCGGTGTAGAAAAACCACCAACGTGAACATTAACAAGAAAAACATTGTTAGGATTTGCATTTTTAATGTTGTTGGCAATAGTATGTCCTTGAGGACAATACACACAATTGATACCTGTAAACTCTTCCAGGATAACTTTTCTGTTTTGAGGTGTTGTACTTACTATCGTTTGTGAAAACGATAACAAACTGTAAAAAGTTGTAAAAAATAAAGATAATGTAATTTTTCTCATGTTATAGGTGTGTTTCTAAGATGTTAATAGCTTACAAATATAAATTTATTTTTGATTTTTAATGCAATTTTCAAATCAATGTTCTAAAAATTAACAACATATATAATTTTATCATTTAAAGTAGATAAATTCAAAAACATTCATAAATTTGAAAAAAATAATGGGGATGTAGCTCAGTTGGCTAGAGCGCTACGCTGGCAGCGTAGAGGTCGTGGGTTCGAGCCCCATCTTCTCCACGAAAAAACCTGAAACATTGTTTCGGGTTTTTATTTTTTACTTATCGTTTGCGCTCCTCCGCTAATTCTTTGGCAACCTTTTCCAATTCGGTGTACCAATTTTCGCCAAAGCGACGAATCAATGCTTCTTTTACAAATTGATATACAGGAACTTGCAGTTCTTTTCCAAGGGCACAAGCCGGATCACAAATATCCCAACGGTCATAATTTACCGCTGCAAATTCTGAAAAATCTTTGATGCGTATGGGATATAAATGGCACGAAACAGGTTTCTTCCAATCGACAATTCCTTCATTGTAGGCTTGCTCAATACCACATAAAGCGGTATCGCCATCAAAAATCACATAGGCGCAATCTTTATTGTTGATTAAGGGGGTTTCCAAATCTTGTTCGGTTCCTTCCACCCATGTACCTAATCGTTCAATGGCTTCAATTCCCTCAGGACGTAAATAGGGTTTTATTTGGGGATAAATCGATTCTAATATTTTTGTTTCTTCCAAACTTAAGGGCGCCCCTGCATCGCCATCGACACAACACGCGCCTTTGCAAGCGCTCAGGTTGCACACAAACTCTTTTTCAAGAATGTCTTCTGAGATGATGGTTTTTCCGAGCTGAAACATAGAAATAATAGTTTTTACAAAGATACTGTTTTTGATCGACCGTATCGGATCAATGCAAACAGAAACTCTTAAATAATCGGTTTAGCAATTGCTGTTAAAATATGGGTATCGAATGTTAAAGCACGCTTTGACTCATCAAAAATTTTTAACTTTACACCCTCAATTAAAATAAATGAAAGTATTTACTACCTTATTACTGTTTGTAGCATTTGCCCTAATCGTAATCAACATCATGCAATTGGATTTTGATCGTCCGTTTGAAGGCAATAGTTTAGTTGCTTTAATTGGAATCGTTGCCTCATTTTGTGCCGTTTTTATTCTTTTGATTTTTAAAATGTCGAAGAAAATTCAGGATAAAATGAAAAATCAATAAGATGTTTGACGTACTCATCATTGGTGGCGGTGTTTCGGGTGTTTCCTGTGCTTTAATTCTTGGATCGGCACATCATAAACCCTTTGCTGCCGATAAAAAAATTGGAATCCTAACGCACCAAAAATCATCATCACTTCAAGAGGCTGTATTTAATAATGCTTATGGCATTCCTGCCGGCACTTTAGGTGCTGATTTATTGGTTCAAAGCGTTGCACAATTGGCAACTTTATATCCGCATGTTCAACAAATTCCCGGAGTTAAAATTACCGCAATCGAAGGAGAATTTCCTGAATTTATAATCACCACAAACGAAGGAACAACCTTGCACTCTAAAACGGTTGTCATCGCTATTGGGGCGGGCAATCCATTACCAATATCAGGGTTAGAACGTTTTGAAATGCCTCATCAAAAAGCCAATCCAGCCAAAAATCGATTGCAGTTACGCAATACTGATCATTTGGTAAAACCTGGCCTATATGTATGTGGTACACTTGCCGGATGGCGCAGTCAGTTGGCTATTGCTGCAGGAAGTGGCGCTTCGGTAGCTACAGATATACTCACCGATTGGAATAATGGTTCGCCTGTTCAGATTCACGATAGTATACGCCCAAAAAACCCAACTACTTCGTGAGTATTTTTTGAATCATCGGATCTCTTTTTAATAACAATTGATAATAGTAGGAATCTCCATACAATTGACGAGCGAATTCGGCTTGAACATAATGGTTAACTAGCGATTTACTTTGAGATAACCGCAGCGATACCCCCGAAATCTCTAAGTACTTTTCAAACGGAGTCACATAATCTTCTGTTTCAATTTTTGATAAAAACAGCGCAAAAGGCATTCCTGTATATCGTTTTCGATCTCGGTCAAGTTGCTCAAAAACAAAATGCCCCATAATTCCCGATTTAAGAATATACGCTAAACTCTCTTCCCCATGTGCGCTTTCAAGAGGCACAAAAATATCAGGCACTATTCCGCCACCGCCATAAACTATTCGCCCTTTTTTGGTTTTAAATTTTTGAGCTTCGGTTGTTTTTATTTTATCTTTTTCATGCAATTCGCCCGACTCAAAACGGTTTTCATATTCTTTGTAATAGCTTTCCGCATCGCCCTTTTGATAGGGTTTTTGAATCGAACGCCCGCTTGGTGTAAAGTAGCGTGCAATCGTAATACGTACCGCTGAACCGTCTTCAAACTGCATTTCACGTTGCACCAATCCTTTCCCAAAAGAGCGGCGACCTACTACTAATCCACGGTCGTTATCTTGAATTGCGCCGGCAAAAATTTCACTCGCCGAAGCCGAATTTTCATCAATCAGCAGTGTAACTTTCCCCTGCTCAAACAACCCATTGCTAGTAGCAAAAGTTTTTTCGATTGTGCCCTTTTTATTTTTTGTAAATACGATTAATTCATTGTTTTTAAGCAACTCATCAGCAATTTCTATGGCCGATTCCATGACACCGCCGCCGTTTTCGCGCACATCGATTACAAGCGACGAAATCCCTTTTTGTTTTAATTCTTGCAGGGCATCATGAAATTCACGCCCCGTCGTTTCGGCAAAGCGTTCAATTTTTATATAACCCGTCTTTGGATTCAATAGGGTAGACACTACCACACTCTTAATCGGAATTACATCGCGGAGTACTTGGGTGGTGAACCTTTTTTTTGTTGATTTACGGTAAACAGTAAGGGAAACACGCGTGTTGGGGGCCCCACGCAATTGATTGTATACTACCTCCGTCTTTAATTTTTTTCCGAATAATGGTCGGTTGTTGGCATAGAGGATGCGGTCACCTTCTTTTATACCTGCCTTGGCTGCAGGGCCATTTTCTATGGGTTTAATAACGGCTATGGTATCGTTGTAGGTATAGAAATTAATTCCAATCCCAACAAAATCGCCTTTCATATTATCGGCTAAAAGGAGCTGCTCTTTTGGCGTTACATAAATCGAATGGGGATCTAAATTGGCCAAAATACTGGTCACCGTTACATCTACAATAGAGTCGGTCTTTACATCGTCAATGTACTCATTTTCGATAAAGTGGAGTAACCGGTTTAACTTAGCACGGTAATCATTTTTAGGGTATTTGGGCGCCACCGGATAATTGATCCAACCACCAATTACAATTCCCAAGGCTACACAGGAAAAGAATAAAACCGGAATGTAGATCTTGTTGATTTTCATACCTCAAGTAGGTTTGGTGTTTAATACAAACGGAGCAATTGGTTTACTATTTTACTCCAAATCTGAGATTTGCTCTACTGCAATACCCGCTTTTTCTAAAAAATCAATCCCAGAAGTATCCCGATAGCCCTTTTGATAGACTACGCGCGTAATTCCAGATTGGTGTATTAATTTGCTGCACTCTCTACAAGGTGAAAGCGTAATGTATAAGGTTGCGTTTTCACAAGATTGGGTAGACCGCGCCACTTTTGAGATGGCATTGGCCTCGGCATGTAAAACATACCATTTGGTTAATCCTTCATCGTCTTCGCAACAATTTTCAAATCCCGAAGGAGTTCCATTATACCCATCGGATATAATCATCCGATCGCGCACAATAATCGCTCCTACTTGCTTACGTTGGCAATACGACAATTTGCTCCACTCTGAAGCTATGCGTAAATAGGCCTTATCGTATTTGTTGCGTTTTTCAGTTTTCATAGTATTATACTGCTCAAATGTAGGAAATTTTTGGAGATTCTAATTTATTTAGCCCAAATTGGATTTTGCAGGATTAAGGGCACCACAACACCCAAAACAAAGGCAGAGAGCATTAATACAAAATCCCGTTGATTAAAGCGAAACAAGGTTTTAAAAATAAATCCGAGAATGAGAACAAGGGCAACTAGAAGCAGTTGCGCCCCTTCAATTCCCAAAGCAAACGCAATCAAGGGAGCCATCTTATCGGAGGCATCTCCGGGCAATAGATTGTTAAAATAATTGGAGAATCCTAACCCATGAATAATCCCAAAGAAAAACGTTACTGCACCCACAAACGGAATAGGATCTCGTTTTCCTAATTTTCCAAGCTTAAACAAATTAAACAATGCTGTAATTAAAATAGTAATGGGAATTAGAAATTCAATCCAAGTAGGGTTGACCTTAACGATTTCCAAAACGGACAGAAATAAGGATATCGTATGCCCTAATGTAAATAAGGATACAAATAAGAGTAACGATTTCCAATCTTTTGAATTGTAGGGCACCGTCAAGACTATCAAAAACAACAAGTGATCATAGCCCTGAAGATTCAAAACATGCTCAAGACCAATTTTACAATAAATCCAAAAATCTGTCATACGCTTACTTTTGAGGTTATGCAGCGTAAACTTACACTTTTTTAAATAAAAATTGGATTTGAAATAGTACTATTATTTGGAAAAAACAGCGCTTCTTTTTTTTACAAACACCTATATAACACAACTTAACAGCACTAATAGGCGTTTAAATTTGAAAATAAAAGAACCTACAAGGCATTGCGCATAAACGATTCTGCTTTTTCAACCATATTTTCGCTCCCGCAAAAAAACGGAACCCGCTGATGCAACGCTGTAGGTTGAATTTCCATTATTCGTTGATAGCCATCCGACGCCTTTCCACCGGCTTGCTCTGCAATAAAAGCCATGGGATTGCATTCGTAAAGGAGTCGTAATTTCCCGCTAGGTGCTTTCGAACTTGTAGGATAAATATAAATACCCCCTTTGATCATATTCCGGTGCATGTCTGAAACCAAGCTTCCGATATACCGCGAGGTATAGGGACGATCACCCTCCTCCAATTGACAATATTTAATATAATCTTTTACTCCTTTTGGAAAATGAACGTAGTTTCCTTCGTTGATTGAATAGATGGTTCCGTCTTTTGGATATTGCATATTGGGGTGGGATAAATAAAATGTCCCAATGGCCGGATTTAAAGTAAACCCATTTACTCCATGCCCCGTTGTATAAACCAACATCGTAGAGGTGCCATAAATCACATAGCCCGCTGCAACTTGATTGATTCCCGGCTGCAAGAAATCTTCAATAGTTACCGGTGATCCAATTGGGGTTACCCTATGAAAAACTGAAAAAATAGTTCCAACAGAAACATTGACGTCAATATTTGAAGAGCCGTCCAATGGATCCATCAATACTACATATTTGTTGTTATGACTGTTGTCGCTTCCTGCCACTGTAATAAAGTCGTCGTTCTCTTCAGATGCGATGCCGCATACAATTTCGCGATTGATTAAGGTTTGGATAAATACCTCATTGGCATAAACATCCAATTTTTGTTGGTCCTCGCCCTGTATATTTTGCTCTCCTGCAGCACCAACAATATCGACTAATCCCGCCTTGTTCACTTTGTAATTAACGACTTTTGCCGCTAAGCGTATGGAGTTGATAATTCGAGACAGTTCGCCCGATGAATATTGAAAATCGGCTTGTTTTTCAATGATAAATTCCCCTAAGGTTGTATTGCGTTCTTTCATTTACGAAATCGATGTAGTAGTTGTGCAAATATCTAATTTTTTCGGGATTATTTTGCCTTTACATACGAAAATAATTCCATGCAACGTTTTCACTACATCCTCTATCTTTGTAACAACTAAATCGCAAATTCAATGAACGTAAAAAACAAATCCTTTGTCTTGTTTTTAGGGATGCTATCGACTGTTGCATTCGCCCAAATTAACCTCGGGGAAAAAGCCTTGGGCGCCCTACAAAAAGGAGTAGCTGGCTTTACTTTTTCTAATGAACAAGCCGCAGCACTTGCTAAAGAAGGGGTTCGTAAATTGGACTCCGCCAATGTCGTTGCGGGCACAAATAATGGGTATACCCTACGATTGCAGCGCATTTTCGGGAAACACGCGGCTGAAAATAATTTAAAGCTAAATTACAAAGTATACCTTTCTTCAGAAGTCAATGCATTTGCTTGTGCAGATGGAAGTGTACGGGTTTATTCGGGTTTAATGGACCGAATGGATGACAACCAATTGTTAGCGGTAATCGGTCACGAAATTGGACATGTAGTAAATGAAGATTCAAAAGATGCCATGCGTATTGCGCTAAAAAAAAGCGCTTTATTTGATGCTGTTGCCTCTCAATCGGATAAAATTGGGAAAATAACAGAGGGGCAGGCCGGACAAATTGCAAGCGCTGTTATCGACTGCAAATACAGCCGTATTCAAGAAACAGACGCCGATACTTTTGCCTATGCCTTTATGAATCAACATAACTATGATGTCAATGCTGTTGAATCGGCTTTTTTAATTTTGGCTCAATTAAGCGAAGGGAGTCAATCAAACTTCATCACCCGTATGCTAAACACCCACCCCGACCCAAAAGACCGGGCCCAAAAAGCTCGTGAAAGAGCCGTGGCAGAAGGAAAATACAAAGCCTATGTGCAACAGCCAATACGGAATACTGTTGCAGCAAAACCGACTAAAAAGAAACCGACTAAAAAGAAACGCTAATGCAAATTCGAAAGGCAACACCACAAGATATGAAGCAAGTTCTCGAGCGTATTCTGGAACTTGCTGCTTTTGAAAAAGAACCAAATGCTGTAGTACTTACCGAAGAAGATCTCATCCGGGATGGGTTTTCTGAGCACCCATTATTTCATTGTTTTGTTGCCGAAGAAAACGAAGAATTACTGGGTATCGCACTCTATTACTACCGTTACTCCACTTGGAAAGGCAAAACCATCCACTTGGAAGACTTGATTGTTAAAGAAGACCAGCGCGGAAAAGGCATCGGATTTGCATTGTATAAAACAATTATTCGACAGGGACAAATCGATGGTGTTCGTCGAATTGAATGGGCGGTATTGGACTGGAATACAACCGCAATCGCGTTTTATGAAAAAACGGGAGCGCGCATTTTTACCGATTGGCGTGTCGCACAAATGGATGCGGATGGGATTACTCGTTTCTTGGCGCAACACGATTAATTTTTTATCAAAACAAGTAAGCAACCGTTTATAATTTATTAGTTTTGAAAGCACAAAAAATTGCTAAACTACTCAAGAATTAACCATGAAAGTATTCAAATTTGGTGGGGCTTCCGTGAAAGATGCCGATGGAATAAAAAATGTATTAAACGTACTGCAAACCGTCGGACATGAAGAAGTGTTAATGATTATCTCTGCTATGGGCAAAACAACCAATGCCTTGGAAGTTGTAATTCAAAACTATTTCGAAAAATCCAACGCTTTTCATGCTTCTTTACAAGAGGTGCGCAAATACCACAACCAAATTTTATTAGACCTCTTTGAAGATGAAAATCACGATGTGTTTTTTGCAGTAAACAGTCATTTTGCCGATTTAGAATATTTTATTCGAAGCAATAAATCGCCCAATTATAATTTTGTATACGATCAAGTAGTAAGCTATGGGGAACTGGTTTCCACCACTATTGTAAGTCATTATTTCAATGAAAATGGATTGGCAAATAACTGGATCGATGTCCGTAATTTGATTAAAACCGATGCGGCTTACCGCGATGCTTTGGTGGATTGGGAGCAAACCCAAAAATTGATTTCAAAAAATGTAAAAAAGAAAGCCCTGAATATCACACAAGGATTTATTGGCTCGGATGAAAATAACTTCACGACTACTTTGGGACGAGAAGGTTCTGATTATACTGCCGCTATTTTTGCCTATTGTTTAGGCGCTGAAAGCGTAACTATTTGGAAAGACGTTCCCGGCGTTTTAAATGCCGATCCCCGTTATTTTGAAAATGCAGTTTTGTTGAACCAAATATCTTACCGTGAGGCTATCGAATTGGCCTTTTATGGCGCTTCGGTTATCCACCCAAAAACGCTACAACCCTTGCAACGTAAAGAAATACCGCTTTATGTGAAATCGTTTATAAATCCGTTGTTGCCCGGAACAAGCGTTTCAAAAGGAGCCGATCTCGAGCCCAAAACATCGTGCTTTATTGTCAAGAAAAACCAATTATTAATTTCATTGTCGGCCATTGATTTTTCGTTTATTATGGAAGAAAATATCAGTGCTATTTTTGCATTGTTGCACCAGCAGAAAATCAAAGTTAGTTTAATTCAAAATACGGCCATCAGTTTCACCGTTTGCGTAGAAGATAAATTTGGCAATTTTGACAAATTGAAAGCATTACTTTCAAAAAAATTCAAAGTCGCCTACAATGAAAATGTTTCACTCTACACCATTCGCCATTTCACCCCAGAGGCAGCAGCAATGGTCGAAAAAGGTAAAACGGTATTAGTGCGTCAAACTTCGCGGGAAACCCTACAATTAGTAACTAAAGAATAATTCGATTCTTAGCACTCCAAAATCCCCGGGGAAATACTACTTTTGATTTTTACGCGTTTTTTTAAAGTATGCGAAACTTAGGGTTTTTTGGGTTTTTCTTGCTTTGTTTTTATTCGCTTTCGGCGCAAACCGATACGCCATATAAAAGCAAAAAAATTGCCTATTCGAAAGACACGATTACGCTTCACGAAACGAGTATTCAAAAGGAATTTTTCACTATTACTGATAGTCGTGGACAAGTAATCGACACATCCCAATACCGGATCGACTTTGTTAAAGCCAAATTGATATTCAAAAACCACAATCCCGGTGTTGATTCTCTTACGGTTCGCTATTTGCAGTTCCCCGAATTGCTTACCAAAACCTATTCAATGTACGATCCCAAGCGAATAGTTCCCAATGAAGCAGGCGTTTTGGTTAGTGTGCAAAAAGAGCTGCGCAAAGGATTCAAACCCTTTGACGGACTTACAACATCGGGCAGTATCAGCCGAGGAGTGACCATTGGAAATAATCAAAATACAACCGTAAACTCCAATCTGGATTTACAAATCACAGGAAAACTATCAAATAAAATAAGCCTCCGGGCTTCTATTCAAGACAGCAATATTCCGTTGCAAGACGGCGGGTATTCGCAAAAACTCGACGAATTTGATCAAATTTTTGTCGAACTCTTTTCCGACCGTTGGAGTGTTCGTGCTGGGGATTTATTTTTAGAAAACCGCCAATCAAAATTTTTAAACTTTAATAAAAAAGTTCAAGGGATTAATTCGCGATTTACCTTTGGAACACCCAAAAATAAAACCGACGTATTTACAGCAGCAGCTGTGGTACGTGGACAATATGCCCGAAGCGCATTTACGGGACAAGAAGGCAACCAAGGACCCTATAAATTGCGAGGGAACAATGGGGAACTGTATGTTTTGGTAATCTCGGGATCAGAACGCGTGTATGTCAATGGGTTACTGTTAACGCGCGGTGAAAACAACGATTATAGTATTGACTATAATGCCGGCGAAATTCGGTTTACGGCTTTGTACCCCATCACCTCAGAAATGCGAATAGTAGTCGAATACCAATATTCTGAACGGAGTTATACCCGATTTATTAGCTACGGCGGGGTCAATCATCAAAATGAAAAGTGGCAAATAGCAGGGTATTTTTACTCCGAAAATGATGTAAAAAATCAACCCTTACAACAAAGTTTGACCCAAGACCAAGTGGCAGTTTTACAAAATGCAGGAGACAACTCCAATTTAATGAGTGCACCCTCTGCCTACCAAGATAGCTATTCTGAAAATAAAATTTTATATAAAAAAGTACTCATCGGGTCTGCCGAAGTTTTCGAATATTCCAACAACCCGAATGATACCTTATACAATGTGACGTTTTCCTTAGTAGGAAACAATCAAGGAAATTACATATTATCCAATACCAACGCCATTGGGAAAATTTATCAATACGTTCCGCCTATTTTGGGTGTTCCTCAAGGAAATTACGAACCTTTAAGTCGATTAATTGCGCCCGTAAAACTTCAAATCGCAACTGTATTAGGTAGGTACCATCCGAGTGAAAAAACTGCAATCGATTTTGAAGTGGGAATAAGTAACAATGATTTGAATTTGTTTTCAAAAATAGACGACCAAAACAATAAAGGTATTGTAGCAAAATTTAATGGAAAACAACGGGTTTTTTCGGGCAAAACAAATTTGAACACTTTTGGAAATATTCAGTTAATTCAGGAAAATTTTCGAACCGTTGAGCGCTTATTTACTATAGAATTTAATCGGGATTGGAATTTAATCACAGCCCCAACTGGAAATCAAAGTTTGGTGACAGCGGGATTGGAGTGGGATTTAAAACAAAAAGGCAGGGCTTTATACCAAATAGAACGATTGGATTTTGGGGAGCAATTTACCGGAAACCGACATCTTTTACAAGGATATTACAACGACGGAAAATTATGGGTACAACAAAATGCCAGTACACTCCAAAGTTCGGGCACACAAACAATAAGTCGTTTTACCCGCAATCAAACCCGAATAAAATACCATATTGGAAAAAATTGGGTCGGCAGTTCCTATAATTTGGAAGACAATAAAGAGCAATCCCAGACCACTATGGCCTTGAGCGCTTTGAGTCAACGCTTTCGCGAAATAGGGGCGCATTTAGGCCGGGGTGATTCTACCAAAGTATTTATGCAAATCGGATGGTTGCACCGTAAAAACGACAGCTTGCAAAATGGATTTGTTCAGCATGTAAACACCTCCAATCGCTGGTATATCAATTCGCGCTTACTCCAAACTGAAAAATCCAATTTAACCGCTTTTATCAATTACCGACGACTCACCTTTGCCGATGCTAGTCGAGCCAACGAACCCTCATTAAATTCACGTATTGTTTACAACGATCGTTTCTGGGGGCAATTGGTGCAAGTTTCGGGTGCGGTAGAAACAGCTTCGGGAACCATTGCCCAACAAGAATTTACCTATTTGGAAGTCAATCCGGGTCAAGGTGTCTATATGTGGAACGATTATAATGGAAATGGTATACAAGAATTACAGGAATTTGAAGTTGCCCCTTTTCCTGATTTAGCCAAATATGTTCGGGTCTACTTACCCAATCAAATTTTTGTCAAAACCCATCAAAACAAACTAGCGCTTTCCCTCACGTTGAATCCGGGCCAATGGTTAAACGATAAAGGACTGAAAAAAATCCTCTCTCATTTTTACAGCCAAACCGCTTTTACGGTTGATCAAAAAACAAAACGAGAAGGCGAATCGTTTCATCTAAATCCTTTCAATCCGGGAAATGCCGAATTATTGGGAATCAATGAATCGTTTCGTAATAGCTTATTTTTCAATCGCGGGCGACAATATCATTCGGTAACTTACACCTATTTAATTACTAAAATTCGTTCGTTATTATCCGTAGGTGCTCAAGAAAACCAGCTCCAATCGCATCAAGTGCAGTATGCCCATTTATGGAAAAAAACGTGGCTCATAAATACGGAATCGGCTGTGGGAAAAAATAGTGGACTATCTGACAATTATGCTTCTCGCAATTATGATTTAGACACCTATCAACTCCAACCCAAACTCTCCTATTTATTTTCGGCAAATAAGAGTCTAAGTATTTTCTATGAAATCAAGCACAAATCCAATACGATTAACGACAAAGAGTCCCTAAACCAAAGTCGGATGGGAATAGCCGTAAATTATATTGGTGAAAAACAATTTACTTTGACCGGTGAGTTCTCGTATTACCGCAATGATTTTACTGGGAACGCCCAATCGCCGGTAGCGTTTCAAATGCTGGAAGGCTTGCAACCTGGTAAAAATTCGACTTGGCGCGTCTTGTTACAAAAAAACCTCACGAAATACCTTGATTTGAATATCAACTACCAAGGAAGGCAATCTGAAACTGTAAAAACAATTCATACGGGGAGCGTACAATTAAGGGCATTTTTTTAATACTGCTATTATATACCGCATTTTTTGATGCAAAATCCAAACACTATACGTAGTAATAGAACGAATAATCAATGAAAGAAAAAGCAGCTGTTGTTATTCGTTTTTTTATGTTCAAAAAACATAAGGTTTAGCGCCTTCGAAAATACCACGAAAATTATTTACCTTATTTGCTAAAGCCCTTTGTTTTTCGGCCTTTTGCAAAAAAACGCTGTTACATACCCTTGTTTTTCAGAAGGTTACAAAATTGTTAAAATCAAGATTTTTCGTACACGTTGTTAAAAACTAAAGCCGATTGTGGATAAGTTTGGCTTTCTTTTTTAGGTGCAATTAACCAAATTTGTAACAGTCAGAACAACGCTAATTAAATCATAAAAAAAACAATTATGTCATTTGTAGAACCCATTCTTCAGGATAATAAAGACCGATTTGTAATTTTCCCTATCAAACACCATGATATTTGGGAATGGTATAAAAAACAAGAAGCTTGTATTTGGACGGCTGAAGAAATCGATTTGCACCAAGATTTAGCCGATTGGAATGACAAATTAAATAATGATGAGCGTTACTTCATTAAGCATATCTTGGCATTTTTTGCTGCTTCTGACGGAATTGTAAATGAAAACTTAGCCGAAAACTTTGTGAGCGAAGTGCAATATCCTGAAGCGAAGTTTTTCTATGGGTTCCAATTGATGATGGAAAATATTCACAGTGAAACGTATTCGCTGTTGATTGATACGTATGTCAAAGATGAAGCCGAGAAAAACCAATTGTTTCATGCGATTGAAGTATTTCCAGCGATTAAAGAAAAAGCCGAATGGGCGTTGAAATGGGTACAATCACCCAACTTTAGCGAACGTTTAATTGCCTTTGCTGCCGTAGAAGGAATCTTTTTCTCGGGCTCATTCTGCTCGATTTACTGGTTGAAAAAACGCGGCTTGATGCCTGGTCTTACGTTTTCGAATGAGTTAATTTCTCGTGACGAAGGAATGCACTGTGATTTTGCCGTGCACCTTCACAACCACCATTTAGTAAACAAAGTTTCGAAAGAGCGAATTACCGAAATTTTAACCAATGCTCTAGACATTGAACGCAAATTCATCACCGAGTCTCTTCCTGTAAGTTTGATCGGTATGAATTCAAAATTGATGACCCAATATCTTGAATTTGTGACCGACCGCTTGTTGGTAGAGTTAGGATGTAGCAAGGTCTTCAATGTAACCAATCCTTTTGATTTCATGGATATGATTTCGTTGCAAGGAAAAACCAATTTCTTTGAAAAACGCGTTTCCGAATACCAAAAGGCCGGTGTCATGAATAACGACACAAGCGCACAAAAAATTAGCTTCGACGCCGATTTTTAAAAGCCAAAAATCACACAAAATACAGCTCCGGGAGGAGTGTTTCAACCGATTCGGGATAGGATTTCATTGCCTGTTTCAATCAAAAATCAATTCGAGATAGAGAAGGGATTGTCTATCTCATAACCTAAAACCAAAACAATATGTATGTAGTAAAAAGAGACGGACACCGAGAACCCGTAATGTTTGACAAGATTACCGACCGTATCAAAAAATTGTGTTACGGATTAAACGAAATGGTAGACGCTGTAAAAGTGGCTATGCGTGTAATTGAAGGCTTATATGACGGCGTGACCACGTCTGAATTGGACAATCTTGCCGCAGAAACAGCAGCTGCCATGACGGTTACCCATCCGGATTATGCTTTATTGGCTGCGCGAATCGCGATTTCGAATTTACACAAGAATACAAAAAAATCGTTCTCAGAAACGATGAACGAAATGTATCACTATGTAAATCCGAGAACCAACCAAGAAGCGCCCTTACTTTCAGATGAAGTGCAACAAGTAATCATGGAAAATGCGGAGTTCTTAGACTCACACGTAATTTACAACCGTGATTTTAACTACGACTATTTTGGTTTTAAAACATTAGAACGATCTTACTTATTAAAGATAAATGGCAAAATTGTAGAGCGCCCTCAACATATGTTGATGCGTGTGGCGGTAGGAATTCACTTAAATGACCTTCAGTCGGTGATTGAAACCTACGATTTAATGTCTAAAAAATTCTTTACCCACGCTACCCCAACCCTATTTAATGCCGGTACACCTAAACCGCAAATGTCTTCTTGTTTCTTGTTAACGATGAAAGACGACAGTATTGACGGTATTTATGACACCTTAAAACAAACGGCAAAAATCTCGCAATCGGCAGGAGGCATCGGTTTGTCAATTCATAATGTACGTGCAACCGGCTCGTACATCCGTGGCACAAACGGAACCTCAAACGGAATTGTTCCCATGTTACGCGTATTCAACGACACCGCAAGATATGTAGATCAAGGCGGTGGAAAACGCAAGGGAAGTTTTGCAATTTACATTGAACCTTGGCATGCAGATATTTTTGATTTCTTGGATTTGAAAAAGAATACAGGTAAAGAAGAAATGCGCGCGCGCGATTTGTTCTTTGCGATGTGGATTTCCGACTTATTCATGAAACGTGTTGAAGATGATGGCGAATGGACATTAATGTGTCCCAATGAATGTCCGGGGCTCTATGATACCTATGGCGAGGAATTTGACCAGCTATATACTTCCTATGAGCGTGCAGGAAAAGGTCGTAAAACGATTCGTGCCCGTGAATTATGGGAGAAAATTTTAGAATCACAAATCGAAACAGGAACGCCTTATATGCTTTATAAAGATGCGGCGAACCGTAAATCGAATCAGAAAAACTTGGGTACGATTCGCTCATCCAACTTATGTACCGAAATCTTAGAATATACTTCTGAAGATGAAATCGCAGTATGTAACTTGGCCTCGATTTCGTTACCGATGTTTGTAGAAGACGGTAAATTCAACCACGAATTGTTATACAACGTCACGAAACGCGTTACCCGCAACTTGAACAAAGTTATCGACCGCAATTATTATCCCGTTCCAGAGGCGGAAAATTCGAATATGCGTCACCGTCCTGTTGGATTGGGCGTACAAGGGTTGGCCGATGCATTCATCATGTTGCGTTTACCTTTTACAAGCGATGAAGCGAAACAATTGAACCAAGAGATCTTTGAAACCATTTATTTCGCAGCGGTAACTGCATCGATGGAAATGGCAAAAGAAGAAGGCCCGTATTCAACGTTTAAAGGGTCGCCAATTTCACAAGGGGAATTCCAATACAACCTATGGGGTCTTCAAGATAGCGATTTATCCGGTCGTTGGGATTGGACTTCCTTACGTAAAGAAGTCATGGAGCATGGGGTGCGCAACTCCTTATTGCTAGCGCCAATGCCGACCGCTTCAACTTCTCAAATTTTAGGAAACAACGAAGCGTTTGAGCCCTATACGTCAAACATTTACACCCGTCGTGTGTTGTCGGGAGAATTTATTGTGGTCAATAAACACTTGTTGGAAGACTTAGTGAAACACGGCTTATGGAATGAAACCTTGAAGCAAGAAATCATGCGTCAAAACGGTTCAATCCAAAACATCGATATTATTCCACAGGATTTAAAAGAATTGTATAAAACGGTTTGGGAAATGTCGATGAAGGACATCATTGATATGTCTCGTCATCGCGGGTATTTCATTGATCAATCGCAATCGTTGAATTTATTTATGCAAGATGCTAGTTTTGCAAAATTAACCTCGATGCACTTCTATGCATGGAAAAGTGGCTTAAAAACTGGTATGTATTACCTGAGAACTAAATCGGCAGTAGATGCGATCAAGTTTACGGTAAGCAATGATAAAAAAGAAGAACCAACAACATCGGCAATTCAACAACCTGAGCCACAGTCAGTAGAAGTTGTTGCTCCAGAATCGGGAGAAATGAGTCCTGAAGAATTCCGATTAATGGTAGAGCGCGCGCGCAATTCCGGTCCAGACGACTGTGAAATGTGCGGATCGTAATTCAATTTAGAATTCAAAATTTAGAATAATAAAACAGCTGTCAGCAATGGCGGCTGTTCTATTTTAAATAGTCCATGTTACATGCCTTTCAAAAGACGGTAAAATAATTACATTTGTACAAATTGCTAAATTCACCACCCTATGATGACCTGGGAGAAACTTTTGTCTTTAAAACGCCAAGGCGATACGAGTAAACGCTTACGGATTGAACAAGACGACACGCGTTTGGGCTTTGAAGTTGATTATGATCGCATTATTTTTTCGGCACCGTTTCGCAGTTTGCAAGATAAAACTCAAGTCATCCCATTATCGAAAACCGATTTTGTGCATACACGGCTGACGCACAGTTTGGAAGTTTCTGTGGTAGGACGTTCCATTGGTCGATTGGTTGGTAAGAAAATAATCGAAAAATATCCCTATCTTAAAGAAGTTCACGGCTTCCAACCCAATGATTTTGGCGCTATTGTGGCAGCAGCAGCATTGGCCCACGATATTGGAAATCCCCCATTTGGCCATTCAGGGGAAAAAGCGATTGGTGAATATTTTTCCAATGGTAAAGGACAACAATTTAAAAATCAACTAACTCCGAAACAATGGCAAGATTTGGTTGATTTTGAGGGGAATGCCAATGGATTTTCGGTACTTACAAATTCGCGACCAGGCGTAGAAGGAAGTTTACGTTTATCGTATGCTACTTTGGGCGCTTTTATGAAGTATCCAAAAGCGAGTTTGCCTAAAAAACCAACGCCAAGAATTTCTGATAAAAAATACGGTTATTTTCAAACTGATGAAGCTTTTTTTCATGAAGTGGCTGAAGAATTGGGACTTTTGAAAATAGGTCATGGGGATGATTTACGCTATTTACGGCATCCGTTGGCATTTCTTGTCGAAGCGGCAGACGACATTTGCTATACCATTATCGACTTTGAAGACGGTATTAACTTAGGTCTAGTTGCTGAAGATTTTGCTTTAGAATACCTTATAAAATTAGTCAAAGACACCATTGACACTAGTAAATACCAAACCCTTACGACTAAAGAAGATCGTATAAGTTATTTACGTGCTTTAGCCATCGGAAATCTTATCAACGACGCCGTATCGGTATTTTTAACCCATGAAGAATCCATCCTAAAAGGTGAGTTTCACCAGGCACTAACAGAGAAAAGTAAGTACAAAGCGCAAATGGATGATATTATTAAATTGAGCGTTAATAAAATCTATCAGAGTCGCGAGGTTATAGAAAAAGAGTTGAAAGGTTATCAAATCATTAATAACTTGTTGGACCAATTTATTACCGCATACAACAACCAGCACGAAGGAAAAACATCCAACTACGATAAATTATTATTGAATGTTCTGCCCGAAAAACACCGCTTAGGAAAAGAGCATTTGTATGACCGGTTAATGCATATTTGTCATTTTGTTTCCCTACTTACCGATGGAAATGCATTACTATACAATGAAATGTTAGGGGTCTAAAACAGCTGTTAATTTTATTTAATATTTGGTGAAGTATCCTTTAAAAGGGTTACGTTTGCAGTTAAAACAATTGGTATGAAAAAGTGGCTATATATTGTATTGCTAATTCCTAGTTGGTTATTTGCTCAAGTAAACAAAGAGCAAATTCAAACGTATTTGAAAGAGCAAATCAAAGTTTTAAAACTTGATGCAGCCGATATTTCACAATGGGAAATTACCGGAAAAACAACTTCAAAAACAACCGGTATTACTACTGTATATATCCAACAATACCATCAAAATTTGCCGGTTTTCAATGCAATTTCTAGCGTTTGGATAAAAAATAATGCTGTAATTTCAATAAAAAGTCGATTTGTAGCACGTTGTAGTTCAATAGCCAATAGTGCAACTCCCAAAATTACGGCAGGTAATGGTTTACAATTAGCCCAATCAAAACTTAACCCCGACAACAAAGAGGTATCTATGCTTTTAAAAAACTTGGGTAACCAAACCTATCTATTTTCAAATACGCCTAAAGCCGATCCAATAAAAGCACAATTAGTGTATTTTTTGACGCCATCAAATACTCTAAAATTAGCTTGGGATTACTACATAGATGTCCCAAAAGACGACCACATGTGGAGTATTCGTATCGATGCACTAACTGGAGAAATTTTAGATCAAAAAGACTTTATGGTTGCTTGTAATTTTGAACCTGCTCACCACTCAAATAGCAGCTCAACTATTGATTTTACGAGTCAAGTCTTTCATTCTAAAACCCTTCAAACACCAACACTTTCTGGCACCTATCGCGTTGTACCCTTTACAACGGAGAGTCCAAACCACGGACCATTTCAACTAATCACCCAACCGGCTCATCCAGAGGCATCGCCCTATGGCTGGCATGATGTTGACGGAATACCCGGAGCAGAATACACAATCACTCGGGGGAATAATGTCCATGCGTTTGAAGATATGGATGATGATGATGATCCTTTTACTGGAATGAGTCCCGATGGCGGTTCTGCTTTAATTTTTGACTTCCCTTATCTCGGAATCAATACTCCTGCAATTGAATATCAAGAAGCGGCTACGACCAATTTGTTCTACATGAACAATATACTCCACGATGTGTTCTACCACTATGGATTTGATGAAGAAAATGGAAATTTTCAAGAGTTAAATTATAGCAATTTAGGAGAAGGCAACGATCACGTTTTGGCACAATCGCAAGATGGTGGGGGGTTAAATAATGCCAATTTTGGAACACCTCCAGACGGATTTAATGGACGGATGCAAATGTATTTATGGAACCGGAAAGGAGGTTCACAATTACTCACAGTAAATGCTCCTTCTCCCATTGCAGGAAGTTATCTTGCCTTTGACAATTTATTAGTTGAGGGCCGTGTGCCGCTTCCGCAAGCACCCGATTCAATGACTGCCGATTTAGTAGCCGTTAATGACGGTAGTGCTGATCCCGTAACCGGCTGTAACATATTATTAAATGCAGCCGAAATAAACGGTAAAATCGCATTGGTAAAACGCGGAATTTGTCCTGTAACTGATAAAATTCTGAATTGTCAAAATGCGGGAGCTATTGCCGTTATTGTTTTCAATTCTACCCCAGGCAACTTTGTTGTCGGAGGTTTGGGCGATCCTGAAATAGGTATTCCGGTTATTTCTGTAAAAAAAGATGTAGGTGATTTATTATTTAATACGCTTCAAAACACAACTTTAGCTGTAACGCTAAGCGAAACACCTAGTGACTTTGTAAATGTTGATGGTGATTTTGATAATTTGGTTATCGCCCACGAATATGGACATGGCATTTCAAATCGTCTAACGGGAGGGCCTTCCGTTTCTACTTGTTTATTTAATGATGAACAAATGGGTGAAGGCTGGTCGGATTGGTTCGGATTAATGCTTCAAATCAAACCAAATGATACAGGTGCAGAACGGCGTGGAATTGGGACATTTGTAATCAATGACCCTGTTAACGGAGACGGGATACGCACCTATCCCTATTCAACAGACATGACCGTCAACCCATTTACTTTTGCCAACACCAATATCCTGGCTCGTCCGCATGGTGTGGGTTCGGTTTGGGCTACCATGTTATGGGATTTAACCTGGGCCTATATTGACAAATATGGATTTGATCCGAATACCTATACCGGAACGGGTGGAAACAATAAAGTAATGCAATTGGTAGTTGATGCTTTAAAGTTACAACCGTGTTCCCCTGGTTTTATAGATGGTCGCGATGCGTTATTGGCTGCCGATCAAGCAACAACAGGAGGGGCAAATTATTGCTTGATTTGGGAAGTATTTGCGCGACGCGGACTCGGTGTAAATGCCTCATCGGGTGATACAGATAGCTCTGTGGATCAAATAGAGGACTTTACGCAGCCACTTCCTGGACCCAATTGTACGGCGTTGGAAACCCCTATTTTTGGTAGTAGCGTCAGCTACCGTATTTACCCTAACCCTGCGACCAACGAGGTGTTTGTGGAACTCCCCAACAACAGTAGTGCGCTCGAGGTTCGTTTAATCGATATCCACGGTCGAGTTGTATATCAAGACCAATGGAGCAATGGGACTTTAAATCGAATTCCAATGGGGAATCTACAATCGGGAATGTACATCCTGCAAGCAACTGGAGAGCGCATTCAAATCACCGAAAAGATTATCAAAAACTAAAACACAAACGGGCGTCAAAAGCGTCCGTTTTTATTTTATAAATCAAACCTAAAAAAAGGGGAAGTTATCAAGCTAGGTAGTATGGCCGTTTAAAATAGTTACCTTTTCTAGGAAGCGCTGAATAGCGACTGGTGAAACTCCGCAATAATCCTGTAACTGTACAATTGTTCCTTGTTCAACAAATACATCCGGAACTCCCAATCGATAAACAGGAAGGGAATATTGATTGGAGGTTACAAATTCGGCAATAGCACTTCCAAAACCGCCATTTATACTAGCATCTTCTACAGTAATTATACCCTTGTACTGCTTACAAATGGTATGTACTAATACTTCATCCAACGGTTTAACAAACCCAAAATGATAATTGGCAAATTGATCCTGCTGCTCCATTTCATGTAATGCAGCCGCAACATTAGTAGCCAATGTGCCCGTTGAGAGTATGGCATACCTTTCACCTTCTTTAAGCTGTATTGCTTTGCCCAGGGCTATTTTTTCAAACGGAATGTGACTGTTCCATTGGGCATTTTTTCCGCGACCTCTGGGATAGCGAATGGCAATCGGATGATCCAATCCTAAAGAAGCGGTATATAAAATATTCTGTAAGTCAATTTCGTCTTTGGGCGCATAAATTAGCATATTGGGCACGCAACGCAAATAGGCCAAATCAAACACCCCATGATGTGTCGCGCCGTCTTCGCCAACCAAACCTGCACGATCTAAACAAAAAATCACAGGTAAATTCTGCAACGCCACATCGTGAATCACTTGGTCGTATGCGCGTTGTAAAAACGTAGAATAGATATTGCAAAACACCACCATCCCTTGAGTAGCCATGCCTGCAGCCAACGTCACCGCGTGTTGCTCAGCAATCCCCACGTCAAAGGCACGATCGGGAAAAGCTTCCATCATATATTTCATTGAACTCCCCGACGGCATAGCGGGTGTGATTCCGATAATTTTGGGGTTGTTTTTCGCTAAGGCAACCAAGGTATGTCCGAAAACATCTTGAAATTTCGGTGGTAAATGGGATTCTTCTTGGGTAATGAGTTCGCCCGTAGCGGCATCAAATTTTCCGGGGGCGTGGTACTTTACTTGATCTTGTTCCGCTTGCAATAAGCCTTTTCCTTTGGTGGTAATCACATGCAAAAACTTGGGACCTTTCACCTTTTGCAAACGCTTTAATTCCGAAATCAAAGCCGGTAAATCATGACCGTCAATCGGACCCGAATACTGAAAGTTCAACGACTGGATCATGTTGTTTTGCTTCGGATTTTTCCCTTCCTTGACAGCCGTTAAATAGGTTTTCAAGGCCCCTACACTAGGATCAATTCCGATGGCATTATCATTTAAAATAACCAAAAGATCGGCATCGGTAACTCCTGCATGATTCAAGCCTTCAAAAGCCATCCCGCTGGCAATTGATGCATCGCCAATTACCGCAATATGCGATCGTGATTCGTTTTTTAATTGTGAAGCAAGCGCCATCCCTAACACCGCAGAAATAGAGGTAGACGAATGGCCTACACCAAAGGCATCGTAAATACTTTCGGAACGTTTGGGGAAACCAGAAATACCACCCATTTGACGATTGGTTTCAAATTGATCACGGCGGCCCGTCAAAATTTTATGCCCATACGCTTGATGTCCCACGTCCCAAACCAACAAATCATCGGGGGTGTTATACACATAATGCAAGGCAATCGTCAGTTCGACTACACCCAAACTTGCGCCCAAATGTCCTTCTTTAACCGCGACTACGCTAATTATTTTTTCGCGCAATTCTTTAGCAAGTTGCTGCAGTTGCGCGATGTTGTAGTGCCGAAAGTCGGCCGGAGACTGAATTTGTTCGAGTAAATGTTGACCCATGAGTCAAAGGTACAAATTGAATTCCTATTTTTGTTTTTATGGAACCTATTTTCACCGACGAATACTTTATGAAAAAAGCCTTAGTGGAGGCTGAAAATGCTTTTGAAAAAGGTGAAATTCCGGTAGGCGCGATTATTGTAGTAGAGAATCGGGTCATTGCCCGAAGTCATAATCTAACCGAAATGCTTCATGATGTTACCGCACATGCAGAAATGCAAGCCATTACAGCGGCTGCTAATTATATCGGTGGAAAATACCTGAAAGGTTGCACGTTGTATGTGACATTAGAGCCTTGTCAAATGTGTGCTGGTGCGTTGTATTGGAGTCAGATTTCCAAGATAGTTTTTGGCGCACGTGATGAACAGCGCGGATTTCAAACAATGGGCACACAATTACACCCTAAAACAGAGGTCGTGTCGGGTATTATGGCAGAAGAATGTGCCGAATTACTGAAGCTATTTTTCAAAAAAAGACGCTAAAAATAAGCGTAAAAGGCAGATTTTTCAGTAATTATTCCTAACTAAAATTCAAAAAAAAACCGCCCTTCATAATGAAAGGCGGTCAATTTAGTCTTTAATCTCGTTTCCTTCTTCGTTAAAGAAACGGTATTCGAGGTACGTGTAAGCATCACGAGGTATGATTTTCACCCATTTTTTATGTTCGAAGAACCACTTCAAACGTAAAGATGG
>NZ_JAIXRZ010000035.1 GCF_027484945.1 Flavobacterium sp. | reverse complement strand
CAGGAGCAGCAACATCAACAGTTACATCGTGATAAGTTTTATCACCTATAACTAATGGCTTTCTAATGGGTGCTTCGTAATGAGACGACATAATCCTATATAGTGTTTCTTATTAATTTTAATGATTAGTTATTTCTAACTTTTACGTGATAGAAAACGTTTGGCTTCGTTCCCACATGCTCTAACAAGTGGTACATACGGTTACTCTCGGCCAATTTAGCTACATCACTTTCTTTATTGTTAACATCTCCAAACACCATAGATCCTGTGCTACATGCTGCAGAACATGCGGTTTCAAATTCGTTAACATCAACCACGCGACCTTCACGTTTAGCTGTTAAAATAGTCAACTGTGTTTTTTGAATACACATCGAACATTTTTCCATTACCCCACGTGAACGTACGTTTACATCAGGATTTACAACCATACGACCTAAATCATCATTCATATGGAAATCAAACTCACTGTTATTGTTGTATAAGAACCAGTTGAAACGACGTACTTTATAAGGACAGTTATTTGCACAATAACGCGTACCTACACAACGGTTGTAAGCCATTTGGTTCTGACCTTGACGACCGTGAGATGTTGCAGCTACCGGACAAACTGTTTCACAAGGTGCGTGATTACAGTGTTGACACATGATGGGTTGGAATACTACTTGTGGATTATCGGAAGGATTTTCCATTTGGCCAAAACCTCCTAAAGAACCTTTATCTCCAAACAAACCATCAAATCCTTCTTTTTTCTCAACATCTTTTTCAAAGGTTTCCTCTGAAGAATAGTAGCGGTCAATACGCAACCAGTGCATATCACGGCTTCTTCTTACTTCTGATTTACCAACTACAGGCACATTGTTTTCAGCATGACATGCAATCACACAAGCCCCACAACCTGTACAGCTATTTAAGTCTATTGATAAGTTGAAATGATGTCCGATTGAGCGATCAAAAGACTCCCATAAGTCTACTTTTGTAGCTTCCGTTTCTTTGTGATCTAACGATACTACTGGAACAGGATTCCAAATTTCAGCATCTTTTGAATTGAAAATTTCTAAAGTAGTTTCTTTTACAATATCACCTCGGCCCATTAAGGTTTTGTGTGACTGTACACAAGCAAACTCATGTTCTCCAGATTCTGGGGTTACAGTAACTGTTTGAACATTATTAAAGTCTTTGTATAACGTATAGGCATTTACACCTACTTGCATTGCTTCTTTAAGCGCTGCTTTTCTACCATAACCTAATGCTAAACCTACTGTTCCTTTAGCTTGTCCTGGTTGAACAATTACAGGTACATTTTTCAATTCTGCACCATTAATTGCTAAGGTTACATAACTTCCATTTAATCCACCATTTGCAACCAAATTATTTTCTAGTTTCCATTCCTTAGCATCAGCTTGAGAAATGGTGACATAGTTATCCCATGATACCCGTGTAATTGGATCAGGGAATTCTTGTAACCAAGGGTTGTTCGCTTGTTGACCATCACCCATACCGGTTTTGGTGTACAGTACTAATTCTAATCCTTTAGATTTAGAAGAAGACAAAGCATTAGCTGCGGCAGTGTAATCAGCAGTTCCTCCTGCTAAAGCAGCACCACTATAAATCGCTAAACCATCATGCAATGCTTGGTTCCAACTTGTATTTCCTAAGAAACCAGCAGCGCCAGCTCTTAAATAGTCATAATAATTACCACTAACTCCATTCCAAGACATTAACGATTCTTGAAATTGTTTGGTGTTGAACAAAGGACGAATTGTTGGTTGGGTTAAAGAATACATTCCTTTAGTCAACACATGATCATTCCATGATTCCAAATAATGAGGAGCAGCAGCAGCAATGTTCGTTTTTAAAGCAGTCTCATCCTCACGTTGCGTATAACTTACAGACAACTTTACTTTCCCTAATGCTGTGGCAAAGGCAGCGCCATTTGCTAAAGTATAAACTGGGTTAACACCACTCATAATAAGCGTGTGAACATTACCCGCAGTCATGTCTTTAATTAATTGTGCAACTTGTGCATCATTACCTTTTCGAATATAACGAACTCCCGCAGTTGCTAAAGCTTCGCTTTTCAACATTTGATTGATTGCAAAAACTAACAATTGTGCGTTTTTATCTTGTATTCCACAAACTAAAAGTCCTTTAGAACCTGCTTGTTTTAATTGATCTGCAGCTCTTTTGATGTCAGCATCGGCAGCAGTAGTTGCAGTAGCAATACCTGCGCCTGTGATACTATTATAAATTTTAATTAACGCTTGCTTTTGATCCGCTACGGTCATTGCAATACGTTTGTCTGCTGCTGCACCGGACAATGTCATATTGGCTTCAAACTGGAAATGTTTTGACATTTGACCATTTTGGGGAACACGGCCTTTTGCATAACTGCTTTCATAACCGCCTCCTTGCCAATCCCCTAGAAAATCAGCACCTATGGAAACTATAGTATTTGCTTTAGAAAAATCATAATCTGCTAATGCACGCTCACCATAAACAGCTTCGAAAGCATCCAAAGCAGCCGACTCAGATACAGCGTCATATATAATGTGTTTTGCCGTTGGATTTTTAGCAATAAAATCCGCAATCAAACGCTCTGTTGAAGGACTTGCCAATGTATTCGTTAACAATATAACTTGTTTACCAGACGCTTTAGCCTCAGCTAAAGAATTTTTGATTTGCGCATCTACATCTGCCCATGAAGCATTTTTGCCTCCTATTTTAGGATTTTGAAGACGTAAACTATCATATAATGATAAAACCGAAGCGTGTACGCGCGCATTTGCAGCAAATTTAGCACCCGCTAAACGGTTGTTTTCTACTTTAATTGGTCGTCCCTCACGCGTTTTAATTAACAAATTCGCAAAATCAAATCCATCAAAAAGTGTCGTTGCATAATAATCGGCAACACCCGGAATAATAGTATCCGGCTGAACAACATAGGGGATTGATTTGTGCACAGGTCCTTCACAAGCTGCCAATGTTGCTGCAGCAGTTGTAAAACCTACGTATTTTAAGAAATCACGACGGGTAGTTGATGAAGAAGATAATGAATCATCCGCAAGGAATTCATCTGTTGGAATCGCTTCCACAAATTCATTATTTCTAAGCGTCTCAACAATAGAACTATTTTCGTTTAGTTCTTCAACACTTTTCCAGTATTTTTTGTTAGATGACATCGTATATAAATATTAGCTTCTTAATAATTGATT
>NZ_JAIXRZ010000001.1 GCF_027484945.1 Flavobacterium sp. | reverse complement strand
CGGCACAACAACCCGAAGTCTATTTTGGTTTAATTGGTTATGCGCTACTGATGCTTGTCTACCAATATGTGGCATTTAAATCGTATCGTTTTTTTGTTGGTCAAGATTTTATTATGCGTTATACGGGTGCTTGGGACATTGCACAGGATATTCTTGAAACCGATAAAATTCAAGCGATTACCACTTCCCAATTGTTTTGGCATAAAGCAATCAACATTGGCTCGGTAACTTTACATACTGCAGCAGGAAATATCAGCTTTTATTTAGCTAACTTTGAAACACTAAAGGAGTATGTTAATTTATGGTTGTTTCAATTAGAAAGTCAAGACCATAACTGGATGTAATTTAAATCACCTATTATGAAACATTGGATTGAAGCCGCTCGTGTTCGTACATTACCCTTATCTGTATCCGGTATTTTAATCGGGAGTTTTTTTGCTATGTCACAATCACGTTTCAACTGGAAAATTGTGATTCTTGCATTATCCACGACCATTGGATTACAAGTGTTATCCAATTTTGCAAATGATTATGGCGATGGAGTTAAAGGAACCGATAATGAAGACCGAATCGGACCCGAAAGAGCAATACAATCGGGAGCTATTACACCTGGCGCTATGCGTTTTGCGATTTTTATTACAGCTTTTCTCACGTTGGTTTCGGCCATGCTCTTGATTTATAAAGCCTTTGGTGTCTCTAATTTCATGTACTCCATGATTTTCTTTGTGTTGGGAATTGTAGCCATTGCTTCTGCTATTCGTTACACTGTTGGAAAAAATCCCTACGGATACCGTGGCTTAGGAGATGTTTTTGTTTTTATATTTTTCGGTTGGGTTAGTACGCTCGGTATTTCTTTTATGATTTTGAAAGAATTAGATCCGGTTTTAGTGCTTCCAGCTACTGCTATTGGATTTTTAAGCGTAGCGGTTTTAAATTTAAACAATATGCGCGATGAAGCGTCCGATCGAAAGGTGGGAAAAAACACTTTAATTGTTAAATATGGTGGAGCTTGGGGTAAAAAATACCACTTTTTTTTAATCCTTTCGGCGATGGTATTGTGTGCTGTATTTGCTTATGTTTTTGATATGCGATACGATGCTAATCCCGATCATTTTAATAGCGACAATTACTTTTTTATGGTGTTTTATTTGCCTTTATTTTTTCATTTGAAACGAGTAAATGCCAATACTTCGCCCCGATTATTAGATCCCGAATTGAAAAAGGTTGCCTTGTGTACCTTTTTTATTAGTGTGGTAATGGCTTTGCAGTTAATTTTCTTTTTTTCTGATGAAACCTTGTATTTGTTAAGTTCAATATTTGAAAGTCAAACCCCTTAGTGAATATACTATGAAAATAACATTTTATGGCCATGCCTGCCTATCAATAGAAACGGGTAGTTCTATCGTATTAGTTGATCCTTTTATTACAGGAAATCCGAATGCAGCGCACATCGATATTGCTTCAATTAAAGCAGATTATATTTTATTAACACATGCGCACCAAGATCATATTTTAGATGCCGAAGCTATTGCTAAAAACACAGGTGCTGTTATTGTTTCCAATTATGAAATTGCATCGCATTATGGTGCTAAGGGTTTTTCATACCATCCAATGAATCATGGCGGGAGTTGGAAATTTGATTTTGGAACCGTGCGTTTTGTAAATGCAATTCATACGAGTTCGTTTCCCGATGGCAGCTATGGTGGCCAACCCGGTGGGTTTGTCATTGAAGCCGATAGGAATATATACATAGCCGGAGATACAGCATTAACCATGGATATGCAATTAATTCCGATGCGAACTTCATTGGATTTGGCTGTGCTTCCCATTGGTAATAATTTTACCATGGATGTCGATGATGCCTTAATTGCTTCCGATTTTGTTGACTGTAATCGTGTTTTAGGCTATCATTATGATACGTTTGGTTATATTGAAATTGATCACCAAATTGCAAAACAAAAATTTGCAAAAAAAGGAAAAGAATTAGTACTTTTGAATATTCAAGAGAGTATTGAGCTGTAAAGTTCTGATATTTGCCACAATAAAGTCTTGCGAAGACGCGATATATATATGAAGATGAAAAGAAATGCAGTTTTGTGGATTACCACATTGAGCCTATTTGTTACGTATGCCCAAACTAAAAAAGGCTATTGGGATACTATGCGAACCACCACAGAAACCTTTGATCTGCGTGCTGGTGAAAAGAAAGTAATTAAAACCAATCCTTTACCTGAAGGAACTACCGAGTTGGTTTACCGAATAACGCTGCTCGATGATAATCAAAAAATGTCATCGAGTTTAGTCGCTGTACTGAAAGCAATTCCTGATCCTACAGGAATAGCACAAGGAGCAGCAGGTGCTGTTTTTTTGGCTTCCACTATAAGTGGTAAGGATAAGGCAACTTTTTCCATTTTCACTAATGAAAATGATGCCAATACCTATTTAACATCGGATCAATCAGCTAACGCATGTTACGTGCAAAACACACCGGTGAATAAAGAAGCTCGATTATTGGCTGCGGGGCAATTATGTGTTGCAGAACCTCGAACGAATTTATGGTTTGGATTTAAAAGTGACAATTGGTTAATGCAGCAAAAGGTTGTTTTTGAGGTTGTGCCTTGGATTGATAATGAAGCTAGTAGAGGCTGGACCGAAAGTGCCCGTAAGGAATTATCAAATTGGGCAAAGAAACGAGAGGTATATGCTTTTCTCGTTCAAAAAGAGGATTTTCAAGTTACGTTTGTTAAGCAAGTAATGGCAAAAACAACTTACTTTAATTATAAAAAGTTGGATGCTGCAGAACGAAACCAATTGGGCATCCTTTGTGAAAAAGAAGCGTTGCATCGCACAGGAGAACTAGAAAAACGCAGCGAACAAATTGCTTCAACTGCATTTACTCTTTTTAATAAAGGAAAAACCGAAGAAGGTATCGGTAAATTGCAAGCAGAAATTCACTCAGGTACTAAAGACGCGGTACTTTATGCTACTTTAATACAGTGTTATCTTCAATCCCGTCAGATTACTAAAGCTGCGACTTGTTTGAAAGAAACTCCCCAAAATGCCATGGAAGATTTGCGCATGAAGCTGGCCGAAGCTCATGTGTATTTGTTTACCGATAACGAATCAGAAGCTAAAGCGCTCTATAAAAAATATGCATCGCAAAATTTTCCAAATGGGAAACCATGGAAAGAACAGGTCTTGATTGATTTGAATGCATTTGAGCGTTCGGGTTTACCAACAAATCAATTTGCTAAAATAAAACGGTTGTTAGAATGATTGTAGCAAAATATGTTCGGTATGTGCTTAATTTTCATCGTCCAGCCGTGACTTCACGTGAGATTATGGAAGTTAAAGAGACATGGTATTTGTTTCTTGAGCACGATGGTAAAAAAGGAATTGGTGAATGCGGAATGCTTCGTGGTTTGAGTAGTGATGACCGTCCCGATTTTGAAGAAAAATTGCAGTGGGTTTGTGATCATATTCATATGGGTAAGGAAGAATTGTATCAATCATTAATTGAGTTTCCTTCTATTCAATTTGCTATTGAGCAAGCCTTTTTATCGCTCGAGCAAGAGCATCCTGCACTTTTGTTTCCCTCTGACTTTACAGCTGGTAAAGTAGGAATCCCAATTAATGGTTTATTATGGATGGCCAACCCAAAATCACTTGAATTGCAGTTTGAACGAAAAGTGAGTAATGAATTTCGTTGTGTAAAAATGAAAGTAGGTTCCAATAAACTTTACGAAGAGTTACGGTTATTGGAGCAATTTAGAGCACAATACGGTCCCGATGAATTGGAGATTCGATTGGATGCTAACGGCGCTTACACGGTAGAAGAAGTTCAATCAAAACTTGAAGCTTTTGCTCCCTATCATATCCATAGTATTGAACAACCAATTGCTCCAGGGCAGTGGGACGCCATGCATGAATTATGTCAATATTCACCGATTCCAATAGCGCTGGATGAAGAGTTAATTGGTGTTTTTGAAACGGATAAAAAAATAGCCTTGTTAGAAGCGATTCAACCCCAATTTATTATCTTAAAACCAAGCTTTATTGGCGGATTTCAAGGGACAGACACTTGGATACAATTAGCAAAAGAACACAACATAGGTTGGTGGATCACCTCAGCATTAGAGAGTAATGTTGGCCTGAACGCTATCGCACAGTATACGTATTTATTAGGAAACCCAATGCCTCAGGGATTAGGAACAGGAACTTTATATACCAACAATATCGTATCCCCATTAGAAGTGGCTCAAGCGCATTTGTGGTACCGTCCAGAAAAGAACTGGGATATTTTTTAAAGGTTTTGTGGATGAAAATTAATCGATAATATTCAATTCATATTTTTCTAACAACCCTTTTAATCCGAATAAACTAAATCGTGCCTTTTTTATTTTGTTTTTCTCTGGATCGATAGAATAGTCATAACTCGTGTAAAAATCTGCTTTTTCAAGATTGGTATCACTGAAAACGGTTCTTCGTAAATTACAAGCGTCAAATAATGCTCCAGAAAGATCAGTTGTCATAAAATCAACTGCAATCATACTGCAATGGATGAATTGAATATTTTTGAGCTTTAATTTATAAAATTGACTGTAGTCCAACAAACAGTCCTTAAAATGAAATTCGTAAATTACTTGATCAGTCATGGCAAAATTTACCGATGTAAGATTACAACTGGTAAACCAAACTCCGCGAAATGAGGTGTGATTTATCGGTGCTGCTTTAAAATTACAATGCAAAAAATTACACCCAACAAATGTCACATTGCGAAAGAAGCACGTTGTAAAGTCGCAATCAATAAATGTGCAATTTTCAAATTCCGTATCCTGGATGTCGGCTTGGGATAGTACTTTTCCAGTAAAATTCTGATCATAGATATAGTTATAGCTCATAGGTGAAATTTGTAGGAAAGGTACATAATATGCCTCAGAATTTTTATATTTGAGAAAACATTCCCAATGGTATTTGAATTTTGTCCCCGATGCACTTCTACACATTTACAAATGGAAAACCATTACCGCTTGGAATGTCTTCATTGTGGTTTTGTGTATTTTCACAATGTGGCAGCTGCGGTTGCCGTAGTTTTAAAATTTGAAAATAAAGTACTTTTTACCATTCGAAACAACGAACCCGACAAAGGGAAATTGGATTTGCCAGGCGGTTTTGTAGACCCCGGTGAACGAGGGGAATTGGCAGCTTGCCGTGAAATTAAAGAGGAATTGGGAATTGATCTTGATGTTTCCAACTTAAAATATATCACCAGTGCCCCAAACAATTACTTGTATAAAACGATTCTTTACAAAACATTGGATTTGTTTTTTGAATACGAACTAGACGCAGCAGCAATTCATATTGAAGCACCCGATGAAATTCAATCAATCGCTTGGATTGATCCAAAAGTAATGGATCTGGATGCAATAGGATTTAGTTCTATTCGAACTGTAATCAAAGAGCGGTATAGAAATTAGCGGATGGGTAAATTGGATGATTAACTATTCTAAAGGAATTGAAAATATACAAAATTGATATTATAAAAAAAACGCTCAATTAAAATTGGCGTTTTTTATTTTTAGTATTAGTGACCTCGACAGCTCGATATTTGGAATTCATTTTTTTCAAAAATATCCTTGAAAACCATGCTGTTAGCGGCTTTTTTAGTGGTGAGCATTTTTTGTATTTGGACAAAAATGGACACATTTGGTCAGAAATGGACACAAAAATGGACACAAAAAAGGATGCATTTTTTGTTCTTGATTAACTTCAAAAAGGTAAAAATAATCTAAAAATTGAAGTTATGAAAACACGGTTTTATTTAAGAAAAGGAATCAAGTCAAGTATTCATTTTGAAGCGCGTTCAGGATTGTATTATAAATTTCGAATCGCACTTGGAATTACATTAACAAATGAAAAGGATTGGAATACAGCCAAGCAAAGAGTAAAAATGCCAAGCTCAACTCCAAATGCATTAACTATTAATCAGCGTTTAGCAACACTAGAAACAAAAATTAATGCAATTCTTATTGAAGAAAATGATTTTGAATGCTGTGCAGAAAAAATTCAAGCTTTATTTACGGTAACTAAACCTGTTAATTGGACTCCCAAATCAATGCTTCAAAAACAAAATGAGGATGATTTAATTTATTATTTTGAGTTTTTTTTAAAACATTACAAAACCCAACCTTCGCCGTATTCAAAAAAAGTTTTAAGTCCAGAAACCTTAAAAACCTTTGGAAATATCTTGAGTATTCTCAAGCGATTTATGAAGGCGCACCGTATAAAGTCGATTCCATTTTCAATAATTGATCGAAATTTTCATGCTAAGTTGATGGAGTATTTGATGAATCAAGGTTATTCCAAAAACTACATTGGAAGTATTATACAAAAAATCAAAACAATTTTGCAATATGCTTTTGATGAAGGGAAGCATAATAATGTAGAATTTCAACGGAGGTATTTTTCCAAAATGTCAGAAGTAGTTCATCATCCCTATTTGAATTTAATTGAATTAGAGCAAATAAATAGCTTGGTGTTTACTGACCCGCAAGAAGCACTCGCAAGGGATATCTTTTTAATTGGTTGCTTTTCGGGTTTACGTATAGGCGATTTGACACGATTTTTAAAAGATCCTGATTTTGTTATTGAAGATGGAGTTCAATTGATGCGTATTCGACAATCAAAAACAGCCTCCTATGTTTTCATACCGGTAGGTTCAAGAATCCTAAAGATTATGGAACGCCATAATGGTAAAATGCCCGAATACCTTCATCCAAACACAATTAAT
>NZ_JAIXRZ010000041.1 GCF_027484945.1 Flavobacterium sp. | reverse complement strand
TTTTATTTGTGCAAGTTTTTTTTAAATTTTTTTTATCGAATTTTAGGAGCCTTTTCCCGTTCAGGCTACTTATTTTTGCCGTAAATTCTTTCGACAACTTTTATGGAAATCCACATAGAAAAAATTAATGCTGCAGCTACTTATCCTATTCGACACACTACTTTGCGCAAAGGAAAACCCCTTTCAACTTGTTTTTTTGATGGTGATGTGGACCCTCAAACAATACATTTGGGTGCATTTGTAGGCGATCAACTCGTGGGTGTAGTATCGATTTATGATAACCCCGCACCTCAGTTCCCAGAAAAAATTCAAAAGCAGTTAAGAGGCATGGCAGTTTTGGAAGCTTTTCAAGGAAATGGTATTGGAAAATTACTCTTAACGGCAGCCGAAAAGGAAATTGAAAAGAGGGAGAAGGTTCGTATTTGGTTTAATGCGCGAACAGCAGCTGTTCCCTTTTATGAAAAAGCGCTTTATCAGTGTGTGGGAGATGCTTTCACCATTCCCGAAGTTGGCGAACACTACTTAATGACAAAACCAAGCTAAAACTCTGAATTTAATTCGACATAGCACTTCTTTTGCGTTGAACACCTTTACATTTTAATTGCCATTGAATACAAATTTTTTGGTTCCAATTTTACAATCGCTAAATCAAAGTACAATCAATTTCAAAATACTTTATATTTGCACTACATTATGCTATTTTTATGCAAACCAACCAAAATTAAATGAATTCTAAATCGACGCCATTTATTGCCTTTTTGTTTTTTTTCAGCTTGTTCTCCGCAGCACAAGCGACCAAGAGAGTCTACCATACTAAATTCACGCAAGAAAAAATTACGATTGACGGAAAATTAGATGAAGCTGCATGGGAAACCGTGGAAGCTACCTCAGATTTTGTCATGGCATCACCCAGTAATGGTGTTTTGGAGGATCCCAATCGCAAGTCCCTAGTTAAAGTACTCTACACCAACGAAGCGATTTATATTGGTGCCTTACTTTTGGATGATGAACCAAACTCAATTCTTAAAGAACTCTCGATTCGGGACGATTTTGCTACAGCCGATCATTTTGGAGTTATTCTAAATGGTTTCAATGATGGACAACAGGATTTTCGTTTTTTTGTAAGTTCTGCTGGCGTTCAGATTGATTGTATTTATACTTTAACTAATGATGAAGATTTTACTTGGAATGCCATTTGGGATAGTGACGTAAAAATAACCGACAAGGGCTGGGTAGCTGAAATGCGAATTCCTTATGCGGCCTTACGTTTTCCAAAAACGGACAAACAAACTTGGGGGCTAAATTTTTACCGCGAGGTTAAAAAAATTCGCTATAAATACACATGGAATTTGGTCGACAATACAATTGGGACAGAATCCAATCAAGCGGGAATCCTAGAAGGTATTGAAAATATTCAAACTCCTACACGCCTATTTTTTATTCCTTATTCTTCAGTATACCTAAACAATAATCATTCAACATCGGCCAATGGTGAACTAAAAGGGGGCATGGATATTAAATACGGTATCAATGATGCATTTACACTCGATGCGATTTTAATACCCGATTTTGGACAAACCAAATTTGATAATGTTGTGTTGAATTTGGGCCCATTTGAACAAACTTTCAACGAGAACCGCCCATTTTTTACTGAGGGCACCGAACTCTTTAGCAAAGGAAATTTGTTTTATTCACGACGAATTGGCGGAACGCCCAGTCTAACTGAAAATATTGGCCCCGACGAAGTAGTGGACGAACGACCCGCTAATGTTAATTTGTACAACGCTTTAAAAATATCCGGGCGAACCGACTTTGGGTTGGGGGTTGGATTTTTAAACGCCGTAACCAGTCCGATGTATTCTGATATTCGCAATACAATTACAGGGGTAAAGCGTCAAGAACTTGCAGAACCCTTAGCCAATTATAACCTATTGGTTTTAGATCAACGATTCAATAAAAATTCGTCCGTAAGTTTTATAAACACTAACGTTTTGCGGAATGGAAGTTACCGCGATGCAAATGTTTCTGCTTTAATTTTTGATTTAAACACGACCAAAAACACCTATAAACTAAGTGGGGATTATAAATATAGTGTTATATCTGTTGAGAACAACCAAAAACTAACCGGATACAATACCTCATTAAACCTTGCCGAAACTAGTGGCAATTATCGTTTTAGCGCAGGGGGTCAGTATATTAGTACCTTTTTTGATTGTAACGATTTAGGTGTAAACTTTACAACGCATTTTCATTCGGTTTATGCCAATGGAAGTTACCGCATATTGAACCAAACCAAAAAAATTAATACGTTCAGTATATTTTTTAACAATTATGCCGAATTTGACAACCGAACCGGCAGGATTCAAGCACAAAATCATGGTTTTAATGTGAATATTGTTGACAGAAAAAATGATTACTATGGATTTGGGGTAAGAGGAAAACCGCTACTTACTTATGATTTCTATGAAGCGCGCACTGAATTTGACACCCGTTATTTGCAATTACCGCGATCCATTAGTGGCTACGCTTATATTTCAACCAATTACAACCGAAAATTTGCAATCGATTTTAATCCATCTTTTGCCCAAACCGATGAAAAAAATCGATTTGTTTATTACGTACAAATTGCACCACGCTATCGTTTTTCGAATCAGTTTTCCCTTGTGTTGGACTATAGCTTTAACCACCTCAATAATGATGTGGGTTATGTTGGTCAAGATGACGCTATCAATGCTATTTTCATGGGAAGACGGAAAATAAACACCCATACGTTAAGTTTAACAGGGAAATTTTCGATTAATCATAATATGACCTTTAATTTAATCTCACGGTATTATTGGTCGCATGCCCGATACAACAACTATTATGAGTTGTTGGATGATGGGGGATTATTTAATGTTACCGAAACGATTGGTTTGAATGCCGACCGCAATTTTAACACCTGGAACTGTGATTTAAACTTTTCATGGTGGTTTGCACCAGGAAGTCAGCTGAACGTATTGTACCGCAACAAAGCTTTTTTACAGGAATTCCAAAATTTCAACGAGTCGGTTAGCGCGAATTTTGGCAGGGTGCTGAATGCCCAAAATTTGGACCATATCTTTTCTATTAGTGTGCGTTATTTCATTGATTATAATTCTTTGAAAAAAAAGAAATAATTCCTTTTAATTTTTACGAATTTTCCTCTGCTTTTCGATAGATTTCCAATCGTAAATTGGCGTACCTTTGTATTAAATTTGAATGTCATGAACAAAAAAGTCATCCTTATGATTTTGGACGGATGGGGGAAATCACCCGATCCTAAAGTTTCGGCAATTGATAATGCAAAGGTTCCATTTATCAACAGCTTGTATTCGAACTATCCCAATGCAGAATTACGCACCGACGGACTACATGTTGGTCTTCCTGAAGGGCAAATGGGTAATTCTGAAGTTGGACACATGAACCTTGGAGCAGGAAGAATCGTATACCAAGATTTGGCCAAAATCAACTTGGCTGTACAAAACAAAACATTAGCCATGGAACAACCGCTAATGGATGCCTTTCACTATGCAAAAGCAAACGGTAAAAAAGTGCACTTTTTAGGTTTAGTTTCCAATGGTGGAGTGCATTCCCATACCTCACATTTATACGGCTTGCTGGATGCAGCTGCAGCCTATGGGCTAGAACAAATTTATGTACATGCTTTTACCGATGGCCGTGATGTTGATCCCAAATCAGCTGTAACCGATTTGGCTAACCTCCAAGAATATGCGCAAAAATCAAAGGCAAAAATTGCTACCGTAATAGGTCGTTATTACGCAATGGATCGTGATAAACGTTGGGAACGTGTAAAGTTGGCATACGACTTATTGGTAAATGCAGTAGGTGAAAAAACAACGAATATAATTGAAGCGATTCAAGAAAGTTACGCGAATGGTATAACCGATGAGTTTATTAAACCTATAGTGGTAACAAATACTGAAGGTAAACCCAATGCTATAATTGAAGAAAATGACGTAGTGGTATTTTTTAACTTTCGTACCGATCGCGGACGCGAATTGACCGAAGTTTTATCACAAAACGATTTTCATGAATTTAATATGCATAAATTGAATTTGTACTATGTCACGATGACTAACTATGATGAAACCTATCAAAATGTACATGTGATTTATGACAAAGATAATCTCACCGAAACGCTAGGAGAAGTGCTAGAAAAAGCACAAAAAAAACAAATTCGTATTGCTGAAACCGAGAAATACCCTCATGTGACTTTTTTCTTTTCCGGAGGACGCGAAGTGCCCTTTGAAGGAGAAACCCGCATTTTACTAAATTCACCAAAAGTAGCTACATACGACTTACAACCCGAGATGAGTGCGTATGAATTAAAAGATGCCTTAATCCCCGAATTGCAAAAAGGAACTGCTGATTTTGTATGTTTGAATTTTGCCAATGGTGACATGGTTGGACACACCGGCGTGATGGATGCAGCGATCAAAGCGTGTGAAGCCGTAGATGCATGTGTAAGCGAAATTATTACAACTGCCCTGGCCAATAACTATACGACAATTATCATCGCCGATCATGGAAACTGCGAAACCATGATTAACCCTGATGGCACTCCCAATACCGCACATACAACCAATCCAGTTCCAATTATTCTGGTTGACAATAATATAAAAACAATTAATAATGGAATTTTAGGCGATGTTGCTCCAACTATTTTAAAATTAATGGGAATACCCCAACCGGAGGCTATGTCTTGCCATGCATTAGTGTGATTTTGTAACTATATATACTCGAAATTATAGCGAATACAAACCGTACAATATAGTTATAATTAAAAGTTAAAATTTCTAAAATGAAAGTATTACTATTATATTTGCATATATTTAAATTAAATTGATTCCAAATTGGCTATGGAACTACTTTCTCAAATTGTGATTTCAGTTAATCCAAAAGTATATGTAAAAAACCCCGAATCATCGGAATTGGGGCGTAAAATCATTCAACATAGCATCCTTTTAATTGATGAAATCGGGTTTGAAGCTTTTACCTTTAAAAAACTTGGCGAACGAATTGGCTCTAATGAAAGTTCGTTGTACCGTTATTTTGAAAACAAACATAAATTGTTATTATATCTTACCTCATGGTATTGGGGTTGGATGGAATATCGGGTCGTATTTGAAACAAACAACATAAATGACCCCAAATTACGCTTACTAAAAGCAATCGAAATTTTGACCGAAAAGATTAATGATGATAACGCTACGCTTCATATTAATGAATCGATTTTAAATAATATTATCATTTTAGAATTTACAAAAACCTTACTCACTAAGGATGTCGATCATGAAAATGATGAAGGTTTCTTTTTAGTTTATAAAAAAATCATCAACCGGTTAGTTTGTATGATTCAAGAAACAAAACCAGACTACCCTTTTGCAAAAAGTTTAGCCTCTTCTATTGTTGAAGGCGCATTACACCAACACTTTCTGAAAGCACACTTAAAAACGATTACCGATTGCAACGAAACGCAATCCCCTACTCAATTTTATTTAAACTTAATTGAACAAATCTTGAAATAATATGAAATTTTCTCCATTTCAACGCTTAACCAACTTACTTAAACTTGACCGAAAAGATGTCGTTCAGATTATCTTTTATGCCATTTTTGCTGGTTTGGTAAGTTTGTCATTACCCCTTGGCATACAAGCTATTATCAATTTGATTCAGTCCGGTCGCGTAAGTGCTTCATGGGTATTACTGGTTTTTATCGTAATTCTTGGTGTGGCTTTGGGTGGAATTTTATCGGTAATGCAATTGCGAATCACAGAAAATCTACAGCAGAAAATCTTTGTACGGTCGTCTTTTGAGTTCAGTTATCGTCTACCCAAAATTAAATTTGAAGCCTTATACAATCAATATGCTCCTGAACTAGCCAACCGATTTTTTGACACCATAACCATCCAAAAAGGAACATCAAAATTATTAATCGACTTTTCTTCGGCTTTGCTTCAAATTATCTTTGGAATCATCTTATTATCCTTGTATCATCCTTTCTTTATTCTTTTTGGTGCCTTTCTGATAGCTTTGCTCTATTCGATTTTTAAATTTTCTTACTCCTCTGGACTGAGCACAAGCTTAAAAGAGTCAAAATACAAGTATAAAGTAGTAAGTTGGCTACAAGAAATCGCGCGCAACAATAGTAGCTTCCGGAAAAAAGATAATTTTGATTTTGGTTTATCAAAAAATAATGGCTTAGTTGAGCAGTATTTAGTACACCGAGAAAAGCATTTTAATATTATAAAGCGGCAATACCTCCAGTTGGTTGGCTTTAAAATAATTATTACTGCTACACTTCTTATTATTGGTGGATATCTGGTTGTAAGTCAAGAAATTAATATCGGTCAATTTGTTGCTGCTGAAATTATTATATTATTGGTAATTAACTCGGTAGAAAAAGTAATTCTGGGATTAGAAACTTTTTATGACGTACTAACTTCTGTAGAAAAAATTGGTCAAATTGTAGATATGGAAACGGAAAAAACAGAAGATAACGAACCTGATTTCTGTTACACCAACATCCAAATGGAAACCGATAATTTGAGTTTTAAATTTCCTGATAGTACCGATTATGTTTTATCAAAAATCAATTTAAAAATCAATCCGGGTGATAAAATATATTTGGATGGTAAAAATGGTTCGGGTAAATCTACCTTGATACGCATTCTTTGTTGTTTACTCGAGCCCACATCAGGCTCATTTGCCATCAACGATGACACCTATAGAAAGGTAAATGTAACTCAATTTCGAAGACATATTGGAACGATTCTTCACGAGGAAACACCCTTTGAAGGAACTGTTTTAGAAAACATTACATTCAACAATCCACTTGTATCCCATGATACTATAAAATGGGCAATAGACAGTGTTGGGTTGGGTGAGTTTATCAAATCGCTTCCGGATGGATTAGATACTATGATTTTTCCTGAAGGACGCCAACTTTCATCTTCTAATGCACAAAAAATTTTATTGGCTCGAAGTATTGTTAACCAACCTAAAATTTTATTCTATGAAGATCCATTAGATAAAATGGATGACGAAGCTTCAATGAAAATTATTGATTTTCTAACAGATTCAAAAAATAAATGGACATTAATTGTGACCTCAAAAAATCCGTATTGGAGACAAAAATGCACACGAATTATCGAAATTCAAGAAGGAAAAATTAGTAACGACATTTTAAAATAAAAACGATGCTTAACTTATCGAAAGAGAAACCTATATTAGAGAACATTGATCAGTTCAGCACGGTGAAAAATCTAAGTAACCGTTCCCATTACAAGTACCTAAATCGCATTATCTTATGGGTTTTAGGCCTAGCATTAGTTATCCTATTTTTGCCTTGGACACAAAATATTTCGGGAACTGGTGCTGTAACTACCTTAAAACCTGACCAACGCCCACAAACGGTTCACAATGCTATTGCAGGCCGTATTGAAAAATGGTTTGTAAAAGAGGGAGATTATGTAAAAAAAGGAGATACTATCCTATTTATTTCTGAAATCAAGGACGATTATTTTGACCCGAATTTGGTTGATAATACCAAAAACCAAATGGAAGCCAAACAAATGGCGGTAGAATCCTATGGGGGAAAAGTGACAACCCTAGGGACTCAAATCAGTGCTATTGAAGCTGAGCGGAATTTAAAATTACAGCAGGCGCAAAATAAAATTCGGCAAGGGTTATTAAAGGTTAAAAGTGACAGTATGGATTTGGAGGCCGTAAAAACCCAATTGAAAATTGCCAACACCCAATTTAATCGCTCCAACACTTTAAATAAAGAAGGATTAAAACCTTTAACTGATGTTGAAGAAAAACGGTTAAAACTTCAAGAAGTTGAGGCAAAAATTATCACACAAGAGAATAAATTTTTAGCCAGTAAAAATGAATTAATCAATGCTCGTGTAGAAATCAATCGCATTGGCGCCGAATATGCAGAAAAAGTATCTAAAGCGCGAAGTGACCGTTACACTGCGTTAAGTAATCAATTTGATACTGAAGCACAGGTTAACAAATTAAAAAATCAATATACCAATTACAAGATTCGAAACGGCTTGTACTATATCACTGCACCTCAAAACGGCTATGTAAACCGGGCTTTAAAATCGGGACTAGGGGAAACCATTAAAGAAGGTACCGAAATTATCAGCATCATGCCCGCAAAATATGACATCGCAGTAGAAACCTATGTGAGTCCGACCGACTTACCATTAATTCACAAAGGCGAAAAAGTGCGCATCTGGTTTGACGGTTGGCCAACGATTGTGTTTTCGGGCTGGCCTAATATGTCGTATGGTACGTTTGGTGGAAAAATTGTAGCCGTAGAAAATTTCATTAGCAGTAATGGTAAATTTAGGGTGTTGATTGCACCCGATGCTGAAGACCATGCTTGGCCGAAACAAATCAGTGTCGGCTCGGGGGCACAAACGTTAGCGTTGCTAGATAATGTTCCGGTGTGGTTTGAAATTTGGCGAACTCTAAACGGATTCCCACCAAACTATTACCAACCAAAAGGTGGATCAAAATCGGATGCAAAAAAATAATTTAAAGGCAATTGGTTCGGTTTGCCAACTACCCGATTGTATTAGCGAATGTTGGTTAACCTCTGAAAGATTTTAATTATAATTCAAGTTTATAATATAGGCAATAGGCCGATTTGAATACTATGAGAAATTTACTTTTTACACTATTATCCTTGCCGCTATGGTGTCAGATTCCATCGATGAATACGCTGACCTATAACGAATATTTAGGCTATGTCAAAAAGTTTCATCCGCAAGTAAAAAGTGCCGATTTACTAATTAGTAGTGCTCAAGCCAACTTAATGATGGCACGTGGGGCATTCGATCCTAAAATTGAAGTAGATTTTGATAATAAACAATTTAAAGGGAAAGAATACTTTTCGATACTTAATAGCAGTTTTAAAATTCCAACGTGGTATGGTATTGAAGTAAAAGCAGGTTTCGACAATAGTGAAGGAATGTTTGTAAACTCGGAAAACACTTTACCCAACCAAGGTCTCACTTCTCTAGGGATTACTGTGCCTTTAGGGCAAGGACTTTGGATTAATCAACGTATGGCCGACTTACGAAAGGCAAAAATTCAAATCAATTTAAGTAAAGCCGAACGTCAGTTGGAGGCCATCAATGTGCTTTACGACGCCTCTCTAGCCTATTTTAATTGGAAACGCACCTATGATGAAGTTCAGTTATACCGCAACTATTTGCAAAATGCAGAAATCCGTTTTGTAGGTATTCGCAGTTTGATAAAAAACGGTGATAAGCCTGCAATTGATAGTGTTGAAGCCGGAATCATTGTGCGAAATCGAAAATTAAGTTTAACCGATGCAACGTTAAAATTAGCTAAAGCAAAACTGGAATTATCTAACTTCCTTTGGTTAGAAAACAATATTCCAATGGAATTACAAGACAATATGATTCCGGAAGAAAATATAGATAAAACGATTCAAGAAACCTTGCGCACTAATGCCTTATTGTCTGGCGATATCAGTATTGATAACCATCCGAAAATAACCGCATTAGAAAGTAAAGTTAATTTATTAGATATTGATCGAAAATTAAAAGCCAATCAGTTGCTCCCTCAAGCCAATGTAGGTTATTTTTATTTATCGGAACCTAATTATTGGAATACGACCGATTTTAATAATTATAAGATTGGTGTAAACTTTTCGTATCCTTTATTTCTTAGAAAAGAACGCGGGAGTTTGAAATTGGCCAAATTTAAAGTCCAAGATGCACAATATAATTTGAATTTAGAACGGGTGCAACTAAGCAACAAAATTAAAGCACAACAAACCGAACTGAATTCATTAGTCGAACAGCAAACTTTAACCCGAGAACTTGTAACCGACAACCAAGTCATGCTGCAATCGGAAGAGCGGTTGTTTTCGTTTGGCGAAAGTTCGATTTTTTTATTAAATACACGCGAGAATAGCTTGGTAACCGCGCGATTAACCGAAATAGCATTGACTAATCGCTATTTAATTTCCAATGCCACCTTATTCAAAATCATGGCACAGCCGTAACGATTTTCTTTGCTTTTTGGATAAATCAAATTGGATTTTTTCTGGGCAATACCGCTCTAAAGGTATCATTCCTATTTATTGGATTAACGCATAATAGGCTTTTTCAATAAACTCCCTATGGTTAGGATGCGCAATTTTAACCATTGCCGCTGCACGCTGTTTTAAGGTTTTACCATACAAATCGGCAATTCCATATTCAGTTATCACATAATGTATATGGGCACGAGTAGTAACAACTCCGGCACCCTGTTTTAGAAATGGTACGATACGACTTTCCCCTTTTTTAGTAATGGACGGTAAAGCAATAATCGCTTTTCCCCCTTGACTTAATGATGCGCCTCGGATAAAGTCCATTTGACCACCTACCCCCGAGTACATTCTTGAACCTATCGAATCGGCACATACTTGTCCCGTTAAATCCACTTCGATAGCAGAATTGACAGCCACCATTTTCGGATTTTTTCGTATTCGAGCGGAGTCATTAACAATTGAAGCTTCTTTCATTTCAATAAAGGGATTATCGTTAACAAACGTATACAACCTTTGGGATCCTATCAAAAAAGTGGCCAGTACGCGTCCCTGAAAGATTCCTTTATAGTTACAGTTAATAACATCCTTTTCTATCAAATCGATTATACCATCGGAAAACATTTCGGTATGCAACCCCAAATCTTTATGATTCGTTAATTGGCGAAGAGCGGCATTGGGAATAGAGCCAATTCCCATTTGTAAGGTACTTCGGTCATCAATTAAGGAGGCAATATATTTTCCAATTGTATTCTCTTCGGGAGTGCTTTGAAGCGGCACTTGGGTATAGATTTCAGTTGCTACTTCAACCAAATAATCTATTTTCGAAACGTGGATGATTCCATCGCCAAAAGTGCGTGGCATATTTGGATTTACTTGAGCTACCACTATTTTTGCATTTTCGATAGCCGCAACCGTAGCTTCGACAGAAACCCCAAGTGAACAATAACCATGGAGATCTGGAGGTGAAACATGAATAAATGCAACATCTATTGGCACTACATTTTTACGAAAAAGTAATGGTAACTCACTCAAAAAAACAGGGGTGTACGATCCATTACCAGCCGAAAGGGTATGCCGAACATTACATCCAATAAAAAAAGAATTGACATGAAAACTTGCAGCGTATTCGGGAGCTGCATAACGAGCTTCCCCTTCGGTATGAAGGTGACACACTTCTACATCGCGAAGCTCTTCGGCACGAGCTGTTAATGCATTTGCTAATACCGTTGGTGCAGCGGCAGCAGCCTGCAAATAGACCCGGTCACCCGATTTTACCACTTTTACTGCTTCAGCCGCAGTTACATATTTACCCATACTTTATATTTTTCTCAAAGGTAGTTTGGGTTTTTTAACTAAAATATGATATATCTCAAAGGTTTAACTATTGAGAATATTTCAACACCAGGATTGTGGTAAAGGGATATCAAGCCTTTTCGAAAAAAATACCTATTTTTGTGCAATCATTTTCTGACTTATGATTATTCCTAAAACCCGCGAAGAAATAGAAATAATGCGTACTAGTGCGTTATTAGTTTCTAAAACCTTAGGGGAAATTGCCAAGGTAATTCAACCCGGTGTAACCACCTTACAATTGGACAAATTGGCAGAAGAATTTATACGCGATCACAATGCAGAACCCGGTTTTTTGGGCATGTATGGCTTTCCAAACTCACTTTGTGTGAGTCCGAACGCTCAAGTAGTTCATGGAATCCCAAACAACAAACCCTTAGAAGAAGGGGATGTAATATCGGTTGATTGTGGCGTTCTAAAGAATGGCTATTACGGCGATCATGCCTATAGTTTTGAAATAGGAGAGGTTGCTCCCGAAACAAAAAAATTATTACGCATAACCAAAGAAAGTTTGTATGTAGGGATTCGCGAATTTCGAGCAGGAAATCGTGTGGAAGATGTTGGGAATGCCATTCAAAAATACTGTGAAGGACATGGCTATGGTGTAGTTCGTGAATTGGTAGGGCATGGTTTGGGCAAAAAAATGCATGAAGAGCCCGAAATGCCAAATTACGGAAAACGCGGACGCGGCAAGCTATTTATTGAAGGTATGGTTGTTGCTATTGAGCCCATGATTAATATGGGTACGAAAAATATCAAACAATTAAAAGACGGTTGGACCATCCTTACTGCAGATGGTAAACCGAGCGCCCATTTTGAGCACAATGTAGCGCTTATCGATGGAAAACCTGAACTCCTTTCAACGTTTCATTATATTTACCAAGCCTTAGGAATTCAAAGTGATGAAGAAGACGAATTTCGTAAAAATCCGTTGGCAATATGATCAAAAAAATCTTCAAATTGGTTTTAAATACCGTACCACGACCACTGTTAATTCGGTTGAGTATTGTGGTACGTCCGGTGTTGGCCTTTGTGTTAAAAGGCAGTCGTTTTACCGATCCGATAGACGGCCAAAGTTTTCGAATGTTTTTACCCTATGGCTATGGAAATCAGCGCAGTAATGTTCTTTCTCCTAGTACATTATCGCTAGAAAGACATCGGTTGTTGTGGCTTTATTTAGAACGGAAAACCGATTTTTTCACTGCAAAAGAACGAAAGAAAGTTTTGCATTTTGCTCCTGAACAAGAATTTTATAAACGTTTTAAAAAACAAACGAATATCGATTATACAACTACGGACTTATTGTCTCCATTAGCCGATGTCAAGGCAGATATTTGTAATTTACCGTTTGAAGACAATACCTATGATATCATTTTTTGCAATCATGTGTTGGAGCATATTCCCAACGACACCAAGGCTATGCAAGAATTATATCGGGTAATGAAACCGGGGGGTATGGGGATTTTTCAAATCCCACAAGACTTGAATCGCGCTGTTACTTTTGCCGATGATCGCATTACCGATCCCAAAGAACGCGCATCGATTTTTGGCCAATATGATCATGTTCGCGTATATGGCCGCGATTATTTTGACCAACTCCGCAGTATTGGGTTTCGTGTTGTAGCAGAAGATTACACTTCAAAATTGGATCCCGCCGAAGTAGAGCGTTTTTGTTTAGCAAAAGGAGAAATCATTCCGGTTTGTTTTAAATAATTTGGCTTATTTTTTGTTGGTTTAGTATCTTTACGAAAATTAACCACATCCACATGAAGCGATTTTGGACACTACTCACCGTATTGGTTACTGCTTTTAGCTTTGCACAAGAAAAAGAAGTCAATCCGCCCTATTATATCAAAACCGTCACATTTGTTCAAAATGGACAAAATACGGTCCCTATTTTCCAGTTAGGCGATGAATTTCAATTTCAATTTGATGATTTACAAGGGTCAGAAAACAACTACTACTACCATATTACCCATTGTGATTACGATTGGACCCAATCCCAATTGAGCATCAATGAATATCTTAATGGTTTTAACGATCAGCGCATCATCGATTATATGAATTCGTTAAACTGTTTACAAATTTACTCGCATTATCGTGTTAACTTTCCTAATAAATTCACCCAATTAAAAGTCAGCGGCAATTATATTATCAGTATTTTAAACGAAGACCGTGAGATTGTATTTTCTCGGAAATTTGTAGTCTATGAAAGTCTAGTTTCAGCTCCCTTACAGGTAAAAAGAGCACGTAATGTGAGCGATGTTAACTTTAAACACAATTTAGATTTTGCCGTAAAATCGGGGACAATCAACTTTCAAAGTCCGCTGAAAAACGTTAAAGTAATGCTGCTTCAAAATGGCCGATTGAATACGGCAATTACCGATATCAAGCCCATGTACACCATTGGAAATGATTTGATCTACAAATACGATGTTGAAACACAATTTTGGGCGGGTAATGAGTTTTTATATTTTGAGAATAAAAACATTCGAGCGGCCACCAATACCATTGCCAAAATAGACACTAACACGGGGCTTTATGGATGTTATTTATATACCAATACCGCTAGAGGCAATCAACCTTACACGTATTGGCCTGACAAAAATGGTAATTTTTTCATCAACAATGTGAACTCGACTTTACCCGAAACTGAGGCAGATTATGCATGGATTTACCTTTCGCTTTCAGCACCTTCCTTTTACGAAAATAAAAACATTTATATCACGGGGATGTTCAATAATTATGCATTAAACGATGAATATAAAATGGATTATAACGAGAAGAAAGGGCTCTATGAAAAAGCAATTATGGTTAAGCAAGGTTTTACCAATTATTGTTACACAATAGCCGATGCTTCTGGCAAAGTAGATGATGCCAATGCTATTGACGGAAATTTCTACCAAACCGAAAATGATTATATGGTTATTGTGTATTATCGTGAAAACAACCAACGTTATGATCGCGTAATCGGTAAAGGAATTGCATCGTCAATAGACATTATAAATTAACATATCTTTCATATGTAACGTATGGAATACGATCTATTTTTTTATAACTTTACGTCAAACTACTTCCTATGGTAACGCAAATTACAAAAGGTATAAAAATCTCTGTAAACACTGAATTTGAAGGAACATATTTCAGAAACCATAAACTTCAGTTTGCCTTTTCTTATGAAATTACTATTGAAAACCACAGTAAAGATTCTGTTCAATTATTAGCACGCCATTGGGAAATATTTGATTCATTAAACGAATTGGAAGTCGTTGATGGCGAAGGTGTCGTTGGGAAAAAACCTGTTTTAAAACCCGGAGAATCGCACACGTATGCTTCGGGATGTTTACTCGCTTCAACGCACGGTGCAATGCACGGCTGGTTTGATATGGTCAATTTTACTACCGCTCGAAATTTTCGTGTAATTGTTCCTGCCTTTCTATTGAATGCTCCTTTTGCTTTAAATTAATCGCAAATACAAATCTACCCTCGGTTGCAACTTTTTTGACAAACCTTTGTATTTTTGTTCGATGTTGGTCAACTATAAAAGTCGACATTTTTCAACTCTATTGTTCCATTTTAAATTACAAACCAATGCCTAAAGGTTTTTTTAATGTCCCAAAAGCGGTTAACGAGCCCGTAAAATCGTATATCCCCAACTCCCCAGAAAAAGCAGCTGTGCTCGCTGCCTATACTAAAATGTGGAATGAAACGATTGATGTTCCTATGTATATTGGTTCTCAAGAAGTACGCACAGGCAATACCCGTAACATGACCGCTCCTCACGACCACAAACATATCGTAGGAAGCTATCACTTAGCAGAAGCCAAACACGTATCACAAGCCATTGAAGAAGCCTTGGAAGCACGTAAAAAATGGGCAGATATGCCTTGGGAACACCGTGCAGCTATTTTTTTAAAAGCCGCCGAATTGATTGCCGGACCTTACCGTGCAAAAATCAATGCCGCTACAATGATTGCCCAATCCAAAACTATTTTTCAAGCTGAAATAGACGCAGCCTGCGAGTTGATTGATTTCTTACGTTACAATGTAGAATTCATGACGCAAATTTACAGCGACCAACCCACTTCGGTATCTGACATTTGGAACCGGGTAGAATACCGCCCTTTAGAAGGATTTGTATATGCAATTACTCCCTTTAACTTTACGGCAATTGCAGCCAATTTGCCTGCAAGCGCAGCATTAATGGGAAATACTGTAGTTTGGAAGCCCAGTGACAGTCAGGTTTTTTCGGCTAAAGTTATTATTGATATTTTTAAAGAAGCGGGAGTGCCAGACGGAGTGATCAATGTTATATTTGGCGATCCTGTTATGATTACCGATCTAATTTTGAAGCATCCTGATTTTGCCGGTGTTCATTATACAGGCTCAACATTTGTCTTTAAAGAAATTTGGAGAAAAATCGGAGAAAATATTCATACCTACAAAACCTATCCGCGAATTGTAGGAGAAACGGGCGGGAAGGACTTTATTTTGGCACACCCATCTGCCAATGTAAAACAAGTAGTAGCCAACACCATTCGTGGTGCCTTTGAATTTCAAGGACAAAAATGTAGTGCCGCTTCACGGGCTTATTTCCCAAAATCATTATGGCCTGCCATTCAAGATGAACTCGGAAAAGAATTAGCTACCCTAAAAATGGGGTCCCCCGAGGACTTCTCCAACTTTATGACTGCGGTAATTCATGAAGGATCATTTGACAAACTCGTATCATATATTGAACAAGCCAAGCAAGATGCTGATGCCCAGATCCTATTTGGAGGGAATTATGACAAATCGGTAGGTTATTTTATTCAACCCACAGTGATTTTGACAACTAACGCCAAATACAAAACCATGGTAACGGAGTTATTTGGTCCCATTTTAACCGTCTATATCTATGACGATGCCGATTGGGCAAAAACTCTAGAATTGGTAGATTCTACCTCTGAATATGCCTTAACCGGCGCGATTTTTAGTCAAGATCGTTACGCAGCAATAGAAGCAACACATGCATTGCAGAATAGTGCGGGTAATTTTTATATCAATGACAAGCCCACTGGAGCAGTTGTCGGTATGCAACCTTTTGGCGGAGCACGTGCATCGGGAACGAATGACAAAGCGGGTTCGATGCAAAACTTATTACGTTGGGTTTCTCCTCGAACGATAAAAGAAACGTTTGTCACTCCAACGGATTACCGCTATCCCTTCCTTGGAGAATAATCGAATGACCTGATAATAGTCAATCCGACTTCCCTACTGGAGTCGGATTTTTTTATGGTTTTTGTTAAAAATTTGTATATTCGAACATCAAAACGAAAAACAATGATACAAAAACTACTCATAATTGTCTTAGGGATTTTTACATTTTCCTTGCAAGCGCAAGACAAATCCTTTGATTTACTTCAATCCAACTCCAAAACTCACATCCTTATGGACCGGATATGGAGCAGCTCTAAAATTTCAGAGCAACTTCCAACGGTATATACTGCGGTGAATTTTGCACAAATTTACACTGAAATCCAACGTGCCGATTTTGACCAACGATTACCCAACGTATCGGTTTTGGATACGCAAAAAGCAATTGCATTAGCCAAACAGGAAATTCCATTAGCCGTATTGACTACAGCCTTTGAATATATTCCTCAAGCTAATTATGCTGCCTTAGAAAAAAACGCAAATGGACAATGGCTAACAACTAAAGCACAACCTGTTTTTAATACCCAAACTCTAAATTGTGTGGCGCCCTTGTTGGGAACCTCTCGCACCAATTCGGTAACTTTTACATTACCCGATAACTTACTTTTTAGCACTACCGAAAGGGTATCTTTTATTCAATTGGAATTGGAAAAAGGGAAACTATTAACCCTCGGCAAAGGGCAAAAAACAACCCATGTGTTTTCTAAAGCAGGCGAACACCTCGTAAAAGTGCGATTACATTTTTCAGACGGGACACAAACACAAACTACTTTTTCTATAGTTACAGAGGGACAGATTTATGGCAAAACCAATGGTTTTACTGTAGTTCCCAACGTAGTGAATTCAATTACTTCTACTTTAGCTTATCAAGGATTGGGCGAAACAACCGCTTTTACAGGACAAGGAGAGTATGAATTATACTTAGACACTACCAATGGAATTTTGGACAAACCAATAATACTTGTAGACGGATTTGATCCTGGAGATACCCGTAATACTGCGGCAATTTACAATCAATTGGTTTATGGTACAGGGCAAAATATGGCCGATGATTTACGCCTTTTGGGCTATGATGTAATAGTCTTAAACTTTCCAAACTATGTTCGTCCCAACACCACTACAACTGTTGATGGCGGTGTCGATTTTATTCAACGGAATGCTTTTGTGCTGATTGAATTAATCAATCAAATTAATGCCCAAAAAGTAGGTAATTTGCAAAATGTTGTCATTGGTCCGAGTATGGGTGGATTGATTTCGCGATATGCTTTGCGTTATATGGAAATGAATGGATTAAATCATGACACCCGTTTATACCTCTCATTTGATTCGCCTCATTTAGGTGCAAATGTTCCAATTGGCTTCCAGCATTTATTTAACTATATGGGCTTTGGCCCCTTGAATGATTTGACGATGCAAGCATTAGTTAATGGTATGTTGAAGAGTCCGGCCGCACGTCAAATGCTAATCGATCATTTTGAAGGGCATTTACTAAACAATAGTGCAACCGAGTTCAATACAAACGCCGCTAGCTTATTACCAACGGGGTGTCCAAATTACAGAGATGCATTTCAAAATGAACTAAATACTATGGGATTCCCAACAACCACTCGAAATATCGCAATTGCTAACGGTGCAGGAAATGGCTCAATGAATGGTAGTCCAAATATGTTGGTCATGAACCACACCTTTAACACCAGCAGTACCCAGCGCGCAATAATTACACTTCGGTTTACACCTGCAGCAAACACAACCAATGAAGTAAGTCGCTTCAAAGGGCAACAATGGCTTCTTTTTTGGATTACTTTTTATGAAAGTTTTGCCAATTCAAAAGCGCCTACATTTACAGACGGATTGGATACTGCCCCAGGAGGCCGTTTTGATATGGCTGGATTATCAACAGGCGGCGTAAGCAACCCATTGTTTGTTGAATTTATGAACAACCTTCAAACGCAGTACTTTGATTTTATTCCAACTAGAAGTTCGCTCTCAATTACCAGCACCAACAATCTATATGCACCTGTGAGTTCAAATACAAGTACACCTTTTGCCGCTTATTATGTACCCGCAAGCAATGAAAACCATGTCACCTTAACCCAAGAAAATATGTTATTTGCCTATAATGAAATTGTACAAACCCAATTACAAAACTCGAACCATAGCTTAGCGCATATTCAAATTAAAAATCCAGCAGGGGATGCTTTAGAGATTTATGCTCCCTATGCAATACCATCTATGACCCTAACACTTACGGATGTTTCAGGCAAAGTAATTTGGACTGAAAACCAGCCTAATTTTATTGGGAATATTTCAATTCCGTTACATGTTCAACGAGGAATGTACCTGTTAACCCTACAAAATGAAACGGGAAAAACCGTTTTTAAATTGATTAAATCGTAATTGAAAATGTCCCTTAAACAAGGGACATTTTTATTTATACTTTAGGGGTAAGTACACGACCTTTTTTGTTTCAAAGAAGGGATCTTCAAAATAATCGGATAATGAATACAATACGGTTTTTTGGAATACGGCTAACTCTTCTGTTAAATCACCTCCTTTTAGGTATAATACTCCGTTATCCAATGAATGCTTGGATAGTTTCTTTGTTTTACCGCGAACCCATTTCACAAAATCGGGCATATTTGTAACGGCACGACTGACAATAAAATCAAATTCTTCATTCACTTGGGCGGCACGCATTTGGGCTGCTCTTACATTGGTCAAGCCTAATCCAGCAGCAACTTCGCTTACTACGCGTATTTTTTTAGCAATCACGTCAATTAAGTAGAACTGCGTTTCTGGAAATAAAATAGCAAGGGGAATTCCGGGAAACCCTCCGCCAGTCCCTACATCCATAACAGAAGTTCCGGGTTGAAATTCAATGATTTTGGCGATCCCTAACGAATGCAACACATGACGGGTATACAATTCGTCAATATCTTTTCGAGAAATCACATTGATTTTAGCATTCCATTCTGTATACAATTCCTGCAATTTGGCAAACTGAGCGCATTGATTATCAGAAAGATTCGGAAATTGCTTCAGAATTTCATCCATGGTGTTAAATTTGTGCAAAATTACGGTTTTTTAGTTGATAAAATATGGTGTTTATCCAAGTAGAAAAAATTATATTACTTAAATTTGACACAACTTTAAATTCAGGAATGTATGGAAGCTGGAAGCCCTATCTTCTCTAAAAATGACCAATTAAAATTCTTCAGAACGTTGAACAAACGAGTCAACGACTACTTCAAAGATAACAACCTTAATCGTACAGGAAATTGGAAATTACATTTGAAAACAATTGTAATGTTTTCACTTTTTTTAGTTCCCTATTTCTTTCTTGTTGCACTAGAAATGCCTTTTTGGGTGTACATTTTGCTTAATGTAGTGATTGGCATTGGAATGGCTGGCGTTGGGATGAATGTGATGCATGACGGTAACCACGGCTCTTATTCTTCTAAATCTTGGATCAATAAAATTATGGGTGGAAGCATTTATATTTTAGCGGGAAATGTATACAACTGGCAGGTACAACATAATGTATTACACCATACCTATACGAATATATTGGGGCATGATGAAGACCTAGAAGCCGGTCGAATTTTGCGTTTTACCAAAGATGCTGAGTGGTATAAACACCACAAATTCCAACATATTTACTCCATATTTCTATATGGACTTCTTACCTTCAACTGGGCGCTAACCTCTGATTTTCAGCAAACCAAACGCTATTTACAACGTAAATTATCCTATGGCGAATTCAAGAGCCCCGTATTTCGTTGGACAACCTTAATCATCACAAAAATGATTTACTTTTCGATTTGGTTAGTTGTTCCAATGATCATGGGAATCACTTGGTGGAAAGTGTTGATAGGGTTTGTAGTGATGCACTACACCGCAGGTTTGATTTTGAGTATTGTATTTCAATTGGCCCACGTTGTAAATGAAACACATAATCCAGCTCCCAATGATGAAGGTGAAATGGAAAATACTTGGGCAATTCATCAATTGTATACGACTGCCAATTTTGCTCCAAAAAACTGGTTGGTCAATTACTACACGGGAGGGCTAAATCATCAAATTGAGCATCATATTTTTCCCAACATTAGTCATATTCATTATGATAAAATTGCTGAAATTGTGAAGCAAACGGCCAAGGAATGCAATCTTCCTTATTATGAATTCAAAACCATGCGTGAAGCCGTTATTTCGCACTTCAGTCATTTAAAGGAATTAGGGAAAAAACCACAATTTGCTTAATAAACTGGGTATTTTATTGCCAAAAATTTTTAACTCACCACAATGAATCCATTATCTGACCGCATCAATAATCTGAGTACGTCACAAACCTTGGCTATGGCCGCATTAGCACGCGAACTCAAAGCACAAGGCAAAGACATTATCAGTTTAAGTTTGGGCGAACCCGATTTTAATACCCCCGATTTTATAAAAGAAGCGGCAAAAAAAGCAATCGACGAAAATTACAGCACCTATTCACCCGTTGACGGGTATTTAGAACTCAAAGAGGCGATTTGTAATAAGTTCAAACGCGATAATAATTTAATCTATACCCCTTCCAATATAGTAGTCTCAACCGGAGCTAAACAATCGCTATACAATATTGCGCAAGTGATGATTAATCCCGGTGATGAAGTTATTCTACCAGCACCCTATTGGGTATCGTATTATGAAATCATCAAAATTGCTGGAGGAATTCCGGTAGAGGTTCCTACTACGGTCGATAGTGATTTTAAAATTACTCCAGCGCAATTAGCGCAAGCGATTACTCCAAAAACTAAAATGATTTGGTATAGTTCGCCTTGCAACCCAAGTGGTTCCGTTTACAATCGGGAGGAGTTAACCGCATTATCCGAAATTATTTTACAGCATGATAATCTATACGTAGTTTCTGATGAGATTTACGAGCACATTAACTTCTCGGGGACATTTTGTAGTATCGCTTCGATTCCAGGAATGTTTGACCGTACAATAACTGTTAATGGTGTTGCTAAAGCTTTTGCGATGACGGGTTGGCGTATTGGTTATATTGGTGCGCCTGAAGCAATAGCAAAAGCATGTACCAAAATGCAAGGGCAAGTAACTAGCGGGGCTAACTCTATTGCACAACGCGCTACTATAACTGCTGTAAATGCTGATCCAAGTGTTTTAAATGCAATGGTCGCTGCTTTCCAACGCCGACGCGACTTGGTGGTAAAACTTTTACAAGACATTCCGGGTATCAAAATCAATATTCCCGAAGGAGCTTTCTATGTTTTCCCCGATATTTCCTCGTTCTTTGGAAAGACCTTGCGCGGTAAGGTAATCCACAATGCCGACGACTTTTCTATGTATTTATTAGCAGAAGCTAATGTTGCTACGGTAACCGGTGACGCATTTGGAAACCCCAACTGCATCCGTTTCTCCTATGCCACAAGTGAAGAATTATTAACAGAAGCCCTACGTCGCATTAAAGAAGCCGTTACATAAGTTTGTTGCCTCAAGGAAACTTGGGGCTTTTTTAAACCTATTTGGGCGTTCCCTTTCAGGTCGGGTGTTTCCTTTCAAGTCCGTTGCCTCCAAATCATCGGCATCCGGGCTTTTCAGTTCACCCCCTAACGCAGCTTAAAACACACGAAACCAATTAAAACAACACGACCCATGAAGAAAAAAATACTTTTATTAGGTTCGGGCGAACTGGGGAAAGAATTTGTCATTGCTGCCCAACGAATGGGACAAGCCGTTATAGCCGTTGATAGTTATGCCAACGCACCTGCTATGCAAGTCGCCCATGATTTTGAAATTATCAATATGCTTGACGGAACGGCGCTGGATGCAATTGTAGCCAAACACCAACCCGACTTTATTGTCCCCGAAATTGAAGCGATACGTACGGAACGGTTTTACGACTACGAAACCCAAGGCATTACCGTAGTTCCCTCAGCCAAAGCCGCCAATTATACGATGAACCGTAAAGCCATCCGCGACTTAGCCGCTAAAGAATTGGGACTACGAACGGCGAACTACCGTTATGCGACCTCTGCAACAGCATTAGAACAAGCTGTATCCGAAGTTGGTATTCCTTGTGTGGTCAAACCGCTCATGAGTTCGTCAGGCAAAGGACAATCCACGATTAAATCGCAAGACGATATTGCAAAAGCATGGGCTTATGCGGTCGAAGGTTCTCGCGGTGATGTGGTCGAAGTTATTGTTGAAGCCTTTGTCAACTTCCATTCGGAAATCACGTTATTGACCGTTACACAAAACAATAATCCTACCCTATTCTGTGCCCCTATTGGACACCGCCAAGAACGCGGCGATTATCAAGAAAGTTGGCAACCAGCACGGGTATCGGCTTCCGACTTAGGCGAAGCGCAAGACATGGCACGAAAAGTTACCGAAGCCTTAGGTGGCGCCGGATTGTTTGGCGTTGAATTTTTCTTAACCGATGAAGGGGTTTATTTCTCTGAACTTTCCCCACGTCCGCATGATACCGGTATGGTAACGCTTGCTGGCACGCAAAACTTCAACGAGTTTGAATTGCATTTGCGCGCGGTTTTAAGTTTACCCATTTTTGAAATTACCTTAGAAAAAGCAGGCGCAAGCGCGGTTGTTTTAGCTTCAGCCCACTCCGATAATCCCACCTATTCTGGAATTGAAACCGTTGCAGGCTTACCCAAAACCGATTTTCGTATCTTTGGCAAACCGACTTCACGTCCGTACCGAAGAATGGGTGTTGTTTTGAGCTATGACGCTGTAGACACTCCTATTGAAGACCTTGTTCAACGTGCCCAAAAAACCGCAAAACTAATCACTGTAAACTCGTAAATTATGAAACTATTGTATTGCTTAATTGCCCTATGTATGGGAACACTAACCATGCAAGCCCAAGAATCTAAAGAAAAAACAAATCCGCAACGGGTCGAAGTTTCTTGTGGCCAATGCCAATTTGGTATGAAAGACAAAAAAGGCTGTGATTTGGCTATTCGAGTCGATGGAAAAACTTATTTTGTATCAGGTACTGGTTTAAACGATCATGGTGACGCACATGCCCACGATGGTTTTTGCTCGGCCATTCGTCAAGCTGATGTTATTGGTGAAGTAAAAAATAACTTGTTTGTGGTAAGCTATTTTAAGTTAATTCCGATTAAACCATAAGTCCATTCACTTTGTAGTTTATTGAAAAGTGGCTGCACACTAATGTATTTATATATTCCTATACGATTTTGAAAAATATAGTCCTACATAAATCAGACAGCCGCGGCTACGCAAATCATGGTTGGCTAGAAGCCCGGCATACCTTCAGCTTTGCGGGGTATTATGATCCCAATCGTGTTCAGTTTGGCGTACTACGCGTATTGAATGACGACATTATTGCCGGTGGAATGGGCTTTGGCACACATCCGCACGACAATATGGAAATCATTACCATTCCATTGGAAGGCGACTTGGCGCATAAAGACAGCATGAACAATACCGAGACCATCCGATTTGGAGATGTACAGGTGATGAGTGCGGGCACGGGTATTCAACACAGTGAATTCAACCCCAATCATAACCGACGTACAAATTTGTTGCAAATATGGGTGTTTCCAAAATACCGTAATGTCGAACCCCGTTACCAACAAATTACCTTGCATGTTCCTGACCGTGAAGGGAAATTCCAACAAATTTTATCGCCTAATGCAAATGATGAAGGTGTTTGGATTCACCAAGATGCATGGTTTCATATGGGGAACTTCAAAGCGGGTAGTTCGGCAAACTACACCTTTAAAAAAGAAGGCAACGGTTTGTATGTTTTTGTAATAAAAGGAAAAGTGCAGGTTGAGGAGCAAGAGTTAAACCCTCGCGATGGGATGGGTATTTGGTGTGATGCATCGAACTTATTGACTGTACAATTTCAAATCCTAGCGGATGCCGAGTTATTATTAATGGAAGTGCCTCTGGTTCAATAAAACAATCCATTAGTTAAAAGTAAAGACGGAAATTAATTTTCCTATTTTTGTACTATACTATAGTTTAATCCTATTAAAAGAATAATGAAAGCATATGTATTCCCGGGTCAGGGAGCTCAATTTACCGGAATGGGTAAAGATTTATATGAAAATTCAGAGGAAGCGCGCGCGCTATTTGAAAAAGCAAATGAAATTTTAGGATTTCGCATTACCGATATCATGTTTGAAGGTACTCCCGAGGCTCTTAAAGAGACCAAGGTTACCCAACCGGCCGTATTTTTACATTCTGTGGTATTGGCAAAATCGTTAAACGACTTTCAACCCGAGATGGTCGCAGGACATTCCTTGGGCGAGTTTTCAGCCCTTGTCGCAAGTGGTGCATTGTCATTTGAAGACGGATTACGATTG
>NZ_JAIXRZ010000017.1 GCF_027484945.1 Flavobacterium sp. | reverse complement strand
TTGGAATACCGTTGATACAAAAGAGCGCCTTTATTTTCGAACGGTTGAAGATTTAAATAAAAATGGGGCCTTTGATAAAGCCGATAAAGTGCATTATTACTATGTTAATCTTGGATCTAAGGAATTAAAACCTACCGAATACAATCCGCTACAATAGCGGATTTTTTATTGTTTTGCCTATTTATCGGCAACTGTACAATTACGTGACGAAAATAAACGTGTAATTCATTTTAAGTAAGCTCTATTACTCACTTAATACTTGACAAAAGGAAAGAGAATCACTGATTAGGCCTGTTCAAAGCTTTGGAGTGATACCAATTTGGCATAAGTCCCATCTTTTGCCATGAGTTCGGTATGGGTTCCTTGTTCAATGATTTCACCTTTATGCATCACCACAATCATATCGGCATTTTGAATCGTGGATAAGCGATGGGCAATCACAATTGAGGTACGGTTTTGCATCATGTTTTCTAGCGCATCTTGAACCAGTTTTTCACTTTCGGTATCTAAGGCAGAAGTCGCTTCATCCAATATCATGATGGGCGGATTTTTCAAGACAGCACGTGCAATAGAAAGGCGTTGTTTTTGTCCTCCTGAAAGTTTGCCTCCCGCATCACCAATTGGAGTATGGATACCTTCGGGTAATTCGTTTACAAATTCATAGGCATTGGCAACTTTTAATGCATTGATAATCGCTTCATCAGTTGCATCGGGCTTACCAATCAATAAATTGTTTTTTATCGTATCGTTAAATAAGATCGATTCTTGAGTAACAAGACCGATATGCTGCCGGAGTGAATGCATCGTAATTGCATTAAGTTCGTGTCCGTCGATTGTAATTTTCCCTTTTTGGATATCGTAAAAACGCGTAAGTAAGTTCGCAATTGTACTCTTTCCAGATCCTGATTGCCCTACTAAAGCAATAGTTTTTCCTTTAGGAATGCGAAGTGAAAAGTTTTTTAAAACAGGCTCATCAGTATACCCAAATTCAACATTCTTCAGTTCGATACAATCTTCAAATGTTTCAAAAACATGAGCATCTGATTTGTCTACGACTTGGTTTTCAACTTCTATAACTTCAAAAACACGTTGAGCCGCTGCTAAACCGCTTTTTACTGAATACGATGCTTTTGAAATTGATTTAGCGGGTGTTAAAATGTTGTAAGATAACCCCATGTAGGTTAGGAATTTTGCAGCTTCAAGAAGGGGTTTCCCGTCAAGTCCTTTTTCAACAAGCACCATATTACCTCCAAACCACAATAAGGCAGCAATAACCATAATACCTAAAAACTCACTCATGGGTGAAGCCAAGTTGTTTTTTCGTCCAATGCTATTCGACAAGTTTAGCATTCGATCAACCGTACTGTGAAATTTTGATTTGAAAGTAGATTCCGCATTATATCCTTTTACGACTTTCATTCCGGAAAGGGTCTCTTCAACAATAGCGATTAAATTTCCGCTTTCGATCTGAATTTTTTGCGATTTTGATTTTAGCGTTTTTCCAATTCTTGAGATGATTAGACCCGAAATTGGAATAAAAACAAAGACAAAAAGGGTGAGTTTAAAACTAATAGAAACCAATGCAAAAATAGAGAATAGAATAGTCATGGGTTCTTTTACGATGAGTTCAAGTATCGAGAAAAAAGAATTTTGAACTTCATTGATATCTCCTAAAGTTCGCGCCATGATATCTCCTTTACGCGATTCGGTGTAATACGATATGGGTAATGAAATGATTTTAGTATACATGGTATTCCGTAAATCCCGTAGCACCCCATTTTTTAATTTCATCAAGTGATTGCTCGCTAGGTAATTAAAAAGATTTTTTAGTAAAAATGTCGAGATGATTAAGCTAACCGCCAACAGCAGTGCATATTGCGCGCCTTTAGTTTCAGAAATGTTGGTCATGTAATAATACAAGTATTCTTTACCATAGTTGGCACAATCCCAAATTCCTTGGTATTCTGGAATTTTAGTTACGCGTTCGGCCTGGTTAAAGAGTACCTGCAGCATGGGAATTAAGGATACAAAAGACAATGTACTAAAAAGAGCGTACAAAATGTTGAAAACCACATTCCAAACCACATTGGACTTATAGTTTCGTATATACGGGATTATTTTTTTTAAATTTTCATCCATTAGTTCAAGTGCATTGCAGCAATAATTGCATTAATTTTTTGATCCAACTCCGCTTCAACCAATTCCAAGTCTTCCAACGAAAGTAAGGGTGCATTCACGCTGAAATAAAACTTAATTTTTGGTTCGGTACCACTCGGACGGGCACATATTTTACTGCCATCTTCTAAATAGTAAATCAATACATTGGATTGAGGTAGCGTGATGGAAAACTCAGTTTTATTAATGATATCGCGACCTTTTGAAGTTTGATAATCCTCAATACATACTACGCGTTGACCATTGATTTCAGTTACGGGGTTTTCGCGCAAATCAATCATCATTTGGATGATTTCTTGAAGGCCCGAAATTCCCTTCTTGGTTAGGGAAATTAAATGTTCTTTATAATAACCAAAGTCCAAATATAAGTTCAATAATTCTTGGTATAGCGAACTACCGGCTGCTTTCGCCTGAGCGGCAATTTCGCAAACCAACAAAGTAGCGCCTACGGCATCTTTGTCGCGCACTGCGTCGCCAACCATATACCCAAAACTTTCTTCTCCGCCTCCAATAAATTGAAGTTCGGGAAAATCTTTGATAAACTTAGCGATCCATTTAAAACCAGTTAAGCCAACTTTGCATTCAACACCATAAGCCGAAGCGAGTTCCAAAAGCATCGGAGTAGATACAATTGTAGTTCCAATAAATTGTTTGCCGTCTATTTTGCCAGCCCTTTTCCATTGTTCGAGCAAATAAGCGGTCATGATGACCATCGTTTGATTACCGTTTAAAAGAATGAGTTCATTTGAAGTATTACGCACAGCAACGCCTAGTCGATCTGAATCCGGATCGGTACCGATTACAATATCTGCACCAATTTTATCTGCCAATTCTAAAGCCATTTGGAGTGCTTCGGGTTCTTCTGGATTGGGAGATTTAACCGTAGGAAAGTCGCCATTGGGTTCAGCTTGCGCGGTAACAATATTCAAGTCGGTATACCCCGCAGTGTTTAAAACCGCAGGAATGGACTTGATAGACGTGCCGTGCAAAGCAGTATAGACAATTTTTAATCCTTCGCGCGCTGCTTTTGGGGTATTAAAACTAGCATTAGCAATAGTTGAAGCCACAAAGGCATCGTCTAAAGCGGAGTCGATATATTCAATTAACCCTTCATTGGCTTCAAAACGAATATCGGCATAGCGAAGTTCTTCAATAATCTGAATAATTTCGCGATCTTGGGGTGGGACTAGTTGGCCACCATCTTGCCAGTATACTTTATAACCATTGTATTCGGGTGGGTTGTGAGAGGCCGTTAATACAATTCCGGCATGGCAATGTAAATGTTTAAGTGAAAACGATAATTCCGGTGTGGGTCGCATATCTGAAAAAAGATATACTTTAATCCCATTTGCTGAAAACACATCGGCAACGACTTTGGCTAAAGTAGCACTATTGTGCCGACAGTCAAAAGCAATCACCACACTTAAATTTTCACCAGGAAAAGCAGTTTTTAAATAATCGGATAAGCCTTGGGTGTTTTTTCCGAGGGTGTATTTATTGATGCGGTTGGTTCCTACACCCATAATTCCACGCATACCGCCGGTTCCAAATTCTAGGTTTTTATAGAAAGACTCTTCCAATTCTTTGGGATTGGAATTCATCAATTCGCGTATAGTTGCTTGGGTATGTGTGTCGAAGGTTGGGGTCAACCACTCGTTTACTTTTTCTAGTACGTTAGGTTCAATTTGCATTTTGTACGTTTTTTTAATCCGTTGGGATTGTGTTTTGGTTTAAAAAACGGTTAGCGTTCTTCTGCAATTTTATAGCGTTCTTCATTGCTTTTTGTGCGTAAAATGATTTCGCCCAAAAAACCAGCCAAAAACAATTGGGTTCCAATAATCATAGCGGTCAGCGCAATATAGAAAAGCGGATTGCTGGTTACTAAAACGGTGTGGAAACCCGTGTAGAGTTTTATTAATTTCACTACAATAATAATTCCAGTAGCTATAAATCCGAGAACAAACATTAAGGCACCAAAAGCACCAAATAAGTGCATTGGGCGTTTACCATAGCGCGACAAAAACCAAATCGTAATTAAATCCAAGAAACCGTTAATGAACCGACTTATTCCAAACTTCGATTCACCATATTTACGGGCTTGATGGATCACTACTTTTTCGCCAATTCGATTAAAACCCGCATTTTTGGCAAGTACCGGAATGTATCGGTGCATTTCCCCCGAAACTTCAACATTTTTCACCACGGTATTTCGATAGGCTTTTAAACCGCAATTAAAATCATTGAGATGGACACCCGAAGTTTTTCGAGCAGCCCAATTGAAAAGTTTTGAGGGCAAATTTTTAGTAACTACATTATCGTAGCGTTTTTTCTTCCAGCCAGAAACGAGGTCAAAATTTTCTTCCATAACCATTTTGAATAATCCCGGAATCTCATCTGGACTGTCTTGAAGATCAGCATCCATGGTAATCACCACATCCCCTTGCGCTCGGGCAAAGCCAGCATGCAAAGCTTGCGATTTCCCATAATTTCGAAAAAAACGGATCCCTTTTACATTGGGATTTTCATTACATAAACCTTCAATGACATGCCACGATTGATCTGAACTACCATCATCGATAAATAGCACTTCATAGGAATATTGATGGTCATCCATTACCTTTTTAATCCAATTGTGGAGTTCGGGTAAGGATTCTTGTTCGTTGAGTAACGGAATGATTATGGAAATGTTCATGTATTAAAAGCTGTGGGGTTGCTCTTTTTTTACGATTAGTCCCACGACTAAACCATGAATTAATTCCACAAAGCAATTAATTAGTATAGTTGAAGGAATCAAAATATAAGGTTCCATGAATTTTTCCATGAATTGTAAACTCATTTCGATTTGTGCCGAACTTAGGTTTGGGTTTTGTTGTAAAGTAACACTTCGTACTTTTTCCATTAATTCTGGAATAAAATCTGGAAATATAAAGGTAAATACCCAAAAGAAAACACCGTATATCAAACTGGCAATAGCACCCATACCGACTGCTATTTTTAACGTTTCTCCTAAAGAAATAAAACCATTATTACTCGTTTTAAATTGGTTGGCACCCATCCAGCAAAATACGAAGGGTAAAATTAAAAAATTGAGTAAATTAATAAGTAATCCATAAGTTTGATTGGTTTGTGGATCTATATTGAGCACATAACCGATTACAAATTCGAGTACCATTACTATGCCAAATAAAGCACCGCATTGAAGGATCGTTTTTCCAATTGTAGTTTTTTGTTCCATGTATATTTAAATGGTTAGTTTCAACCTGCAAATATAATGATTCTGTAGCAACGATTTTCGGATTTTTAGATTAAAAAAAACACGTTTTGAGTTTGATAATTGAAAATTAGTTGTATTTTTGCACACTCAAATAAAAAAGGATTAACAAAAGTTGCAGTTGGCTAATACCTTTGAATTAAAAAGCATCAAGGCAAACTGCTGCATAACAAATAAAAAGATTTACACGATGAAACAAGGTATTCACCCAGAAAATTACAGATTGGTAGCTTTCAAAGATATGTCAAATGATGATGTATTTATCACCAAATCTACAGTAGAAACTAAAGAAACGATTACAGTAGACGGAGTAGAATATCCGGTTTTTAAAATGGAGATTTCGAGAACATCGCATCCATTCTACACAGGTAAATCAAAATTAATCGATACAGCCGGACGTATTGATAAATTTAAAACGAAATACGCTAAACACGGTAAGTAATTTCAATTTATTGTGTGTTCAAATACTAAGAGACCATCCTTCAAGGGTGGTTTTTTTATTGCCCAATTCTTTGTATTTTTGAAACTTTAGTTGAATAAGCATCATGAATTATATACTTTTTGACGGTCCTGTCCGTAACGCTTTATTGCCTTTTACCTTTACCCGTCCTGTTTGCGATATCCGAGTAGGAATATTGACAATCCGCGAAAAATGGGAGAAGTATTTAGGTTTTACTACCACGACCTTAACAGAAGAGTACCTTTCGGAAAAGTTTCCCATGGTAGAGATGGAAGCCAATGTCATGATTAATGGAGCTTATTTTCCGAATGAAGTCTTGGTTGAAATGGTGCGCAATCTCGAGCACAATCAAGTTATCATGCAGGGAGCGGATGTAATTGCTTTTTATACCCACGATACCCAAGATGAAGTCGATTTTGATACGTATGAAATTTTGGAATGCAAAGAAAACGGTTTAAAAATTGAACATACGTGGGATATTTTCGCAAAAAATGATGCGGCAATTCGTGAAGACTTTGCCTTACTCACAGCTGATCGTCATTCGCAACCCATCCCAAAATCAGTCAATGTGATTGCTCCAGAATCTATTTTTATAGAGGAGGGCGCGCGCTTGGCGTTTGTAACACTAAATGCCTCAACGGGTCCGATTTACATTGGGAAAAATAGCGAGATCATGGAAGGTTCGGTGATTCGTGGTCCATTTGCATTGGGAGAAGAAGCACAAGTAAAATTGGCCACAAAAATCTATGGTGCTACAACCGTAGGACCTCATTGCCGTGTGGGCGGTGAAGTTAGCAATTCGGTTTTATTCGCGTATTCTAATAAAGGTCATGACGGATTTTTAGGCGACTCGGTTTTGGGTGAATGGTGTAATATTGGTGCCGATAGTAATAATTCCAATTTAAAAAACAACTATGAAGAAGTCCGCTTGTGGAGCTATGAAACCGAAGGGTTTGCCCGCACTGGACTCCAATTTTGCGGATTGATGATGGGCGACCATAGTAAGTGCGGTATCAACACCATGTTTAATACGGGAACCGTAATCGGAGTCTCTTCTAATATTTTTGGTGCCGGTTTTCCTCGCAATTTTGTTCCTAGTTTTAGCTGGGGGGGTGCAGCTGGTTTTACAACCTATTTAACTTCCAAAGCTTTTCAAACCGCCAAGATAGTAATGGCGAGGCGTAAGGTGGAATTTGATGCGATTGAAATGCGTATTTTGGAGCACGTATTTGAATTAACCAAAAAATACCGAAAGGAATAGTCTACGGTACAATGTTACAAAGCGGTATTTGTTTATGAGATGGGAGTCAATCTTCTTTGTTCATTTACTATAAATCGCAATGATTATATTCCTTATGGACACATAAAAAAAAGCTGTATTTTTGCGGCTATAATTACATGATAACGACCTGCCTGTCGGCAAACAGGATTCTGGGGTTGTGAAAACTATGGAAAACAAGAAAAAAGTAGCCTTTTATACTTTAGGATGTAAACTCAATTTCTCTGAAACTTCTACAATTGCGAGAAATTTTCAAGATGAAGGATTTGAACGCGTCGATTTTGAAACGTTTGCGGATATCTATGTTATCAATACCTGTTCGGTTACCGATAATGCCGACAAACAATTTAAGCAAGTGGTTAAAAAAGCCCTAAAACTTAACGAAAAAGCATTTGTAGCTGCCGTTGGGTGTTATGCCCAATTAAAACCCGAAGAATTGGCAGCAATAGATGGGGTTGACTTGGTTTTGGGGGCTACCGAAAAATTTAAACTCACCGACTATATTCATGATCTGTCAAAAAACGATAGGGGCGAGGTACATTCTTGTGAAATAGAGGAAGCCGATTTCTATGTAGGGAGTTATTCCATAGGAGACCGAACACGGGCTTTTTTAAAAGTTCAGGACGGATGTGATTATAAATGTACCTACTGTACGATTCCATTGGCGCGCGGGATTTCGCGAAGCGATACTATGGAGAACGTACTCTCAAATGCAAGAGAAATTTCAAAGCAAGGCATTAAAGAAATCGTTTTAACGGGAGTAAACATTGGTGACTATGGGAAAGGCGAATTTGGAAATAAAAAACACGAACATACTTTTTTAGAATTGGTGGAAGCTTTAGATCAAGTAGAAGGAATTGAACGCCTGCGTATTTCCTCGATCGAACCCAATTTATTGAAAAACGAAACGATTGAATTTGTATCCCAGAGTCGCACATTTGTTCCGCATTTCCACATTCCCTTACAGTCGGGAAGCAACACGATACTTAAAAAAATGAAACGCCGGTATATGCGGGAATTATATACAGAGCGTGTTGCAAAAATAAGGGAAGTGATGCCCCATGCCTGTATTGGTGTAGATGTGATTGTTGGTTTTCCAGGAGAAACCGACGAACATTTTTTGGAAACGTATCATTTTTTGAATGAATTGGATATTTCCTATTTGCATGTATTTACCTATTCTGAACGCGACAATACCGAAGCTGCTGCTATGGAGGGTGTAGTTCCAAATGCGGTTCGGGCAAAACGAAGTAAGATGCTTCGTGGTTTATCGGTCAAAAAAAGACGGGCATTCTACGAGAGTCAGTTGGGAACCACACGTACGGTATTGTTTGAGGGTGAAAATAAAGAGGGTTATATCTATGGTTTTACCGAAAACTATGTAAAAGTAAAAACACCTTGGAATCCCGAATTAGTAAATACCGTGCACCAAGTTAACCTTACGCGAATTGATGAAGAGGGCGGGGTTAGAATTGAATTTCTACCTATTTAGGTTGAATTCTATTGTTAGTATTTTGAACGAAAATGAAGTCGGGTAATTCGGTAGACACTAAATCCGTATTGTTCAATAAATTCATAGTTGTGGCGACCCGGGTGTTTGAAGTCAATGATTTTCTCGGCGGCAATTTCATAATAGATCCCTTTACCTTCCAACATAAATCGATCGCCTGCTTTGCGATAAGCCGAACGCAATAATTGAAATTCGGATAAGTTCCAGGTAGTATTTTCTGCTTCGATGTTTTCAATACTCGTCATAATCCCCTCCGTAATTTCGGTGGTACAACCGTAATAGTTTTCAATATGCTCGAAAAAATCGAGTATAGTGTCACGAAGTGATTCAGGATTCATAGGTTAAAGATGTCAAAATAGTAAAACCCGCTTCCTGGCGAACCGGTTTAGTGTTCATTAAATCCGTATTCCGGGAGGGAGTAAATCGCGATAAATGGAATGCTTGCGCATAAAAGCAGCTACTTTCGGAAAAATGGGCACTACTTTTAATTTTCGTTCGTAGGCAATTTCCATAATATTTTTTAATAAATCGGTAATAAAGACATCGTCTTCAGTTCCATTAATACGGGTTAAGAAAATCTTTTTTTCTTGGAAGGAATATTCAACAGTAACCAATTCACCGTTAAACGTCGTTTCAAATTGACGTGCAAAGGTGTTATCTTTAATTTCCATTGGATCCAAAATTAACGCTGGGTTCATTCTCTTTTATTGGGTATTCATTAATTTTATGCAAATTTCGTAATTATTTAGAAACTTTTCATGCTCAAGTGCGTTAAACTTTAGAAATGAGTCGAATTCCCGTTTATTTTATACCCGGACTAGCCGCTAGTCCAACTATTTTTGAACGTATTCAATTACCAGAAGATCTTTTTGAAATGTATTTTCTCGAATGGGTTCTACCCAATCCCGATGAATCATTATCGGCTTATGCACAACGAATGGCTTCACAAGTTCACGATCCGAGGGCAATTTTGGTAGGTGTATCATTTGGCGGTATTTTGGTTCAGGAGATGAAAGCTTTTCTCCAGCCTCGTAAAGTACTGATTATTTCGAGTGTTAAATCCAATCGCGAATTTCCCCGAAGATTTAAAGTCGCCCGCACCACAAAAGCCTATAAACTGCTTCCAACGGGTGTATTGCAAGATGTCGAACTGTTAGTAAAATTTGCATTGGGCGATCAAATGAAGCGCAAATTACACCTTTATGAAAACTATTTACAAATGCGCGACAAGCGGTATTTGGATTGGGCCATTGAACAAGTAATTTGTTGGGAGCGAACAACGGTTGATTCTGAAATTATTCATATTCATGGTACGCATGATGAAGTATTTCCATTAAAGTACATCCAAAACTGTATGCCCGTAAAAGAAGGGACACATGCAATGATTTTAAGTAAGTACCGTTGGCTGAATGCGCATTTGCCCGAAATACTAATGGCGTAATCAGGTTTTGGTTTGAAATTTGTAGTTTTGTGAATACATTCCAACGTAGCATACACGAAACGCACGGTAAATACGTTGACTAATAAAAAAGACACTTATGAAACTGTTTCAATGGATGGCCACCGGAGCGTTGGCCGTAATAGTCACAGGATTGTTTGTATTTTCGATTTCGGGCGAAGAACGTCAGAAATTATTGAAAGAAGGTACGGCACAATATTTCCCACCCAAAGTAGATTTTGCGGGTGAGCCCACCCCATTACATATCGCCGATGTAAAAGAGCGTTTTGATCGTGAACTGTTAGTTAACGCCAATTTGCATTCGTCAACACTTTTAATTATGAAGCGCGCCAATCGTGCTTTCCCAGTTATTGAACCCATTTTAAAGCAATATGGAGTTCCAGATGATTTTAAATACTTGGCAGTTATTGAAAGTGCGTTAACCAATGCCGTTTCAGCATCGGGGGCGCGAGGTGTTTGGCAGTTTATGACCGATACTGCAAAAGAAAAGGGAATGGAGGTTAGTGAAACCGTAGACGAGCGCTATCATTTACAAAAGTCGACTGAAGCGGCTTGTAAGTATTTATTGGCCGCCAAAAATAAATTTGGTTCTTGGACAATAGCCGCTGCGAGTTATAATGGAGGGATGAATGGAGTGTCAAAAAAATTGGAAGAACAAGACGTTACCAATTATTATGATTTATTGTTAACCGATGAGACCCATCGGTATGTCTTCCGTATTTTAGCATTAAAAGAAATCATGCAACATCCAGATCTTTACGGTTTTGATGTGAGTCAACACGAATTGTATGAAAATTTACCTACAAAGATTATTGAAGTAGACAGTTCGATTACAGATTTGGCCAAGTTTGCTAAGATGCAAGGCGTAAATTATAAAATTCTAAAAATCCACAATCCGTGGTTGCGCGATAAAAAGTTGGCAAATCCCAATAAGAAGAAATACCAGATTGAGATCCCTACAAAAGGGTATTTTTAAGTTTATTGGCTGTTTTGAATTTTGAATTTGGCTTCGTATTCATGATATACATCGCCTATCAATTTTTATTAAAAGAGCGCTACAATTTTTTTCCATTCGAGTAGAATGAATGCTGCGATATAACTCCCAAGGATCACCCCTAAAGTTTGATTGGGAAGTGATTCGATTTGAAAAATTTGTTGGAATAAACCAAATTTATAGACGATTAGTGTGACTAAACTCGTTGTCATTACAATTCCAATAAGTGGAAAATTAGGTTCTTTAAATAGATTCCATAAGGCTCGTGTTTTCGAAATCATATTCAGGGTTAATACGACCGCAGAGGTAATGAGGCATAAAAAAATAATTGCCCGAAGTGAATTTTCTGAATATCCATGATACAAATAGTGCGTAAAAAGGGTCAGCATTACGAGTGCCATCAATCCTCCTTTAATGATTCCCGAAATCCAAAGCGACTTGTCGATAAATCGTTTTTTTCGAGCTCGTGGAGGTTCGGTCATGCAGTTTTTTTCTTCAACTTCATTTTCAAATGCAACGGCACAAACTGGATCAATAATTAATTCTAAAAAAACAATATGCATTGGGAAAAGCAACAATGGAACCGCTGTATTGACTATGGGAATAAGCGTAACGGTTAAAATTGGAATATGAACGGCAATAATAAATCCAAATGCTTTTTTAATATTGTCGAAGACTCTTCTTCCCAAGAGAATTGCTTTGGGTAAGGCATTCAAATTATCTTCTAATAAAATTAATGCGGCGGCTTCGCGTGCTACATCGGTGCCTTTTTGTCCCATAGCAATGCCTACTTGAGCTGCGCGTAACGCACCAGCATCGTTAACACCATCACCTGTCATGGCTACAATTTCTCCCGTTTGTTTTAAAGCTTCGATTATTCGTATTTTTTCTGCAAATCGAATTCGTGCAAATAAGCTATGCGTTTTTATCACTTTTTGAAGCGATTCATCATTCATTGCTTCAATTTGAAACCCATCAATACAATTTAAGTTATCCCAATTCAATTGTCGGGCAATATGCTGTGCGGTGATCGGATGATCGCCCGTGATGATCAGTGTTCGAATACCTGCTTTCCTACACGTTTCAACTACCGCTTCTGCTTCGGGACGAATAGGGTCGGCAAAAGCAATAAATCCTTTAAAAGTATACGCCAGGTTGGTTATAGTTTTAGGGATAGGTTGGGTCCATTCCGTAATTTGTGCTACGCCAATAACACGGTACCCATCGTGAACCAATTCATCCAAAATTTTGAGCCACCGATTTTTTTCATCTTTGCTTGCTTTACAATGGTCTACAACCCATTCTGGAGCCCCTTTAAGTGTGATTTGATACTTTTCAAGCGTTGAATTTAGTGCATGAATTTGTGCAGTTGCTGGAAAGTCGGATGCAACTGTAAATTCATGAATTGATTGCGGTAAAAAGTCTTTTGAATCTTGTTCAAGTTGCCATTGTATAAGTGCACGGTCAATAGCATCGGTTTTCATTTCTTGGGTTGCAAGGGCTGCAGTAGTTAATACATTACGACTGGCGGTATCCCATCCTTTTTTTGTATTGGCCGTTTTAACGACTCCTTCGGGCGTGGCTATTTTTTCAATTGCCATTCGGTTTTCAGTTAACGTTCCCGTTTTATCAAAACCAACAACTGTAATGGTTCCCAAGGTTTCTAAAGTTTCTGGAGCTTGTACTATAATTTTTATTTGGGCCAATCGCCAAGCACCAAAAGCGGTAAATAAAAAAAATACCACCGGAAATTCCTCAGGTATGATTGCAATAGCGGTCGACAGTCCGGTGAGTAACGCTGTGGTAAAATTTTCTCGTGTTTGGGTTAGATACAGCACTATAAAAAAAGTATATACCATCCCAATACTAAAAAACAAACGAATGAGTTGGTTCATCTCTTTTTGACCTAATGAGGGGGTAGTAGGGGTATCATTAAGGATGCCACCCATTTTACCCAACGTGCCCGAAGTGCCAATAGCGGTTACCAATGCTTGTCCTTTTCCGCGAATAACCACCGTACCGCCAATAAGTAAGTCATTGACAGCTTTGGAAATTGCTAACGATTCGCCGGTAATCAACGATTCGTCAATAAGTAAATGGGTTGCCATTAAAAGTTGGGCATCGGCTCCAATTCGCGTACCTTCTTGGATATTTAAAAGATCACCGGGTACCAATTCTCTTCCAGGGATGCGTTGTATTTCACCATCACGGATAACTTCAACAAAAGGGGTCTGTAATTCTTTTAATGCGGCTAGTGTTTTTCTGGTTTTTCGAAATTGGTAATAACTGATGGCTATCATCAGTAAAAGCGACAGTGTTAGTGCCATTCCTTCAATTACATTTCCAATAATTAGATAAAGGACATTGCACGCAATCAATAAAAGTATGACCGGTTCCTTGAGCATTTTGAGTAATTGTGTTGCAAAATGCGGTTCTTTTGCATCGGGCCATTCGTTGTATCCCCATTGCAGGTGTTTTTCACGTACTGTTTTCGATGTTAATCCGGTTTTAAGCATACTGCAAGGGTTTCGATTGCTAATGACTAATTTTCGATAATTGTTTGTTCACATTCTTCGATGGTCCCATTCAATTCGATCAGTGCGTGAAGGAGTGCTGTTGCTTTTTGTCGCACGGCCTTTCTTTTCCAATCGGAGCACGTAGTTTGAAAAGCGGCTAATGAGTCGGCCGATTTTTGTAGGGAATACATTTTACGAATGCTTTGCTGGTATAGTATCCGTCCCTTTTTTTTAACTGCGCCAGAGGGCAACTGATGGAGGTGAACGGCCAAAGAGTCTAATCCTGTTTGGCATGATGCCAACTGGTTTTGGAGAATGGCAGCAGTACCGTGGCATTTTTCAACTGCTCCATCGAGTTCAGATTCGAAGGGTGTTGGTTCTTGGCATTGTTGCGTACTTAAAAATGCAACCATAAAGGGGATGAGGTAAGGGGCTATTTTTTGCATAATTTATAGGTTTTAAAATCAAAAATCCCGCTACTGCGGGATTTAAGATCCGTCAAAAACAAATTACCGCACTGGTATTTCTTGAACAGGGAAATGCGTTCCTGTTTCAAACTTAGGTACTATTAGTTGAAGTATGCCCTCAGCATAACTCGCCGTAATATTATCCGTTTGAAGACCATCGGGCAAAAGGAAAGTACGATATAAAGTGTTGAAATTAAATTCCAGCAACAAGGGTCGTGACTTTTTTTGCACAAGTGGTGCATCTTTTTGTACCTGTACGGTAATTCGGTTTTTTTTGACATGAATTACAAAATCTTTTTTCTCTAACCCCGGAATAGCCATAATAATTATGAATTGATTTTCATATTCATAAATATTGGTTGCCGGAGATAAGGAACGGATATCCTGTCTCGAAAATGGTTCGCTTAAAAGTTCATCCCAAGGATTAGTTTGGAGCAACACTGCCTCATGTGAGGTATTGGAATGAATTTTTAATTCGTGATTTGTAAACATGATTTCTGGATTTTGCATAGTCAAAGTTAGGGTAGCCCTCCTTCTTTATCCTTGTTTTACATCATTAGAAAAAATGATATTCCTCATGTTTTTAATTTTTCAGATTTGAAAGTTTTTGTGGTTGAACAATCACAATACGACTGAGTTCTTTTCGAATGAGACCCTCGTTTTCAAAATCGGTCAAAGTACGACTTACGGTTTCAGGCGTTGTTCCTGAAATATTGGCCAATTCGTTTCTGCTCAAATGAATGCTTTGCCCTTCTGCGCAGTAGGTTTTAAAATAACTGATCAACGAATTAGCGATTCGTTTGCGCACGGAGTCATAAGCTATACGAATTAAATGTTCTTCAATTTGATTGGATTCTTGGGATAGTATTTTGATAAACTTGGCAGCAATTTCGGGATGATGTTCGATTAAACTTTCAAATTCATGTAGAGGTAGTATACTAATTTCACAATCCGACATGGCTTCGGCATTGTCTGAGTGGTTTTGTTCCGCATACAAGCTATGGAGTCCGATGTACTCCCCAGCCGAATGGATACGAACAGTGAGTTCGCGACCATCTTGCGCTATTTTTGTGATTTTTATAGCACCTTTATGGATATAGTAAATCCCGATTACTTTGTCGCCCTCATAAAAAAGGACTTGTTTTTTTTTGATTTTGCGTATTTGGGACTGTTCCCGCATTAAGTCCAACGCTACTTTTCCTTGAAAGAAGTTGGGAGTAGCGCTATGGTTTGGCTGTTGGGATTTAAAATACTCCAGTTGTATTTCGTGTTTTTTTAGACGCGTAGCTATTGCATTCAAGAGTTGTGCATCATCAAAGGGTCGACAAATAAAATCATCGGCGCCCATTTCCATCCCCTTTCGGAAGTATGTTTTTTTTAATTCATCGCTTAAAAATACAAAGGGAATCGTTGAGGTTATTGCATTTTGCGATAGTGCAACAAGTACTTCATACCCATCGGTTTCTTTCATTAATAAATCACAAAGGATGATATCCGGTTGTGCTGAAGTTGCCATTTGTATACCTTCAATTCCGCTTTTAGCGTCAATAACATTGTAGCTAGCCATTGAAAGTAAATCGTTGAGGTATTGCCGATTTTCTCGGTTTTCAATGATAATTAAAATTCGATTCATAGGCATATAATTTGTATTTAAAAATTTACAAAATCTGCAATATAGTTATAATATTTGGCTCATTGCTTTTTTTTGACCTTTATTTTTTTATGACTCATATTAAATTAAGTTATATTAAAATTCTAAAATAAAATCATATTTAAAATTGTCGAGTATCACTAATTTTATTGATTTTAATCATTTATTTGCTTTTAGTGTATCTGTAATTTGGTAGTCCAAACTACCTAACTTCTTCATTATGGATAATTCAGCTATTTTACATTTGATTACCGGAGTTGTACTTTCTGTACTTGCATTTTTAGGGTATCAAAAATTAATTGGCCCCCGGTATTGCGCATTTGCCTTGTTGCCTATTTTATTGGCTTTGGAACAATTTAGTGCCGCGATAATTATAATTTCGGTACAGTATCCTTCACTATTTTTCCTTAATGATTTTTTTACTTTATTGTTAGTGATTCTATCGCAAGTTATATGGCCTATATGGGTGCCTTTTGCTTTGCAACGAATGGAAGTTACATGGAGTATTCGAAAAGTATTAAATTTCTTTATCTATCTAGGGATAGTTGTGGCGCTTTTGACTACCTGGGATATTATTTTTTACAATGTAGAAGTTCATATTGTAGAAGACCATCTCTATTTTGTTCAGCCCATTCGTGGTTTTTTTCAAAAGTTTGGCGTTTACTTATGGATTACCACTACCGTATTGCCTGCATTTATCGCATATACCCGACGGGTATGGCTTTTTGGAGGGGTTTTAGCAGTTGCCTACACTTATATAATCTATCAAAATCATAATGATTTTATATTTTTTACCCCACTTTTAGCCGTTGCCTTAGCGGTTGCGGTATATGTAGTTTTACTAGAAGTTAAAATTGAAGATGAGGGTATCCAATTGAATATATGATTTGTATTTTTTAATCATACAAAGGTCCGTATTACTCCTAGGATAATGCGGACCTTTTTTGTTGGATTAAGTAGTGTTTTAAGTCGTTAATTGCGTTTGTAAAAAATAATTGTTTACAAATCGACACCGTTGGTTTTCACTTAAACGACCGGTTGTAATGATATCCATATCTTTTAAGGAATGCTGTTCTTTTTCTTGCCATAAATTAGAGAGTTCATTTTTGGCTTCCGTTGGACCAAAAAGCAATACTTTATCTGAGCCATCCATATATTGGGACAACTTTTTAAAATACGCTTTGCGGTTTTCTTCTTTTACCTGATTCTGATGGTTCAGATGTGGATTTTCATCGTAGTTGTTTTGATCGCGACGAACTTCAATAATGTCTACTTCACGCGCTTTGTCGGTGAATTCAATGATGTAGGCTTTGGAATAATCCATCCAAATGGCCATTTTCTTTAAAGCTCTCATAATAAATTAGATTAAGGTTATTTTGTTTTTTTAAAATAGCCCCGCAAGAGTACCGACGCTTTCGCTGCTTTTTCAAGTTCGCGAAATTCACGTACACCGCGGTCTATATGATTGATTGTGCTATCTACTTGTTGGGCCAGTTTGGGATCATTGGTCAATTTAGAGAGCACATTATTGGATTGGTTCATCCGTTGTGAAAATAGATGCAATTCGGTTGCTGTTTTTTCTAACTTCGTAAGTGTTTGGTTGACGCTTTTTTGGAGTGAGTCACTACTTATGAGTTGGTAAAGGAGACCGTCTTCATGGTTTAAGGCATTACTAAAAGTATCCAGCTGCTGACTTGTGGTTTGTAAATGGATTAGCGTTTGACTCATTTGGGAACTCCATTCTGTGTCGGTGAGCAAATGATGTAACGTACCGTTGGGGTTGTTTAGTGAAGGTGTAAACAAGGCTAATTCATGGGTGCTTTGCTGCAATTCGTTAATACTTGTTCGAATAGATGTAGCAAACGATTCACTTCGAATGAGTTGGTATACGAGTCCGTTATCCCGATTTAAGTGCCGACTAAAAGTACTCCATTCACTAGTAATGACTTCTGCATTTTTGGCACTATTCAATACGCTTTTTAATAAGCTTTCCCACTGAATTGGAGCCACAGAATAGATGGTGTCATTGTTGCGGATTCCCCGATTTTTTGAATTACCTGCAGAGAGTTCAAGTACTTTATCACCTACCAATCCATCTGATCCAATGGATGCTAAAGCATCGGTTTTCAAAAACGGTTGCGCTTCTTTATCAATAAACAATTTAACCAATACCAAGGAATCTGATACAAATTCGATTCGGGCTACCGTGCCAACATTAATTCCCGATAAACGCACAGTGCTTCCTTGTTTTAAACCACTCACATTGGAAAAACGTGCATAGAGAACAAAACTGGAACGAAATAAATTTTGGTTAAATCCAAGAATATAAATCGTAACCACCAATAGCAGCAGTCCCAGAAAACTAAAAAGTCCCAACTTCCAATAGTGTAGATTTGTTGTTGTCATCGTGTTGCTCGGTTAAAAAAGACTTGTACTTCGGGGAGTGAACTTTGTACGAGTTCGGAAAAGGTCCCCGAAAGAATAATTTTTCCTTCACTCAAAACAACAATACGGTCCCCTGTTTGTTCGGCACATTGTAAATCATGTGTTATGATAATTGCCGTTGGGTGGTATTCTGATTTGATTCGCAACATTAAGTCGATAATTTCCTGAGCCGTCCGTGTGTCTAAACCTGCGGTAGGTTCGTCATACAACATCACTTCGGGATTAATAATTAAAGCTCGTGCGAGTCCGATACGTTTGCGCATACCCCCCGATAATTCTGAAGGCATGAGATGCAAAGCCGAGGCCAATCCTACATTCTCCAATGTGGTTTTAATACGTTTTGCCAATTTTTGATTGCTCCAACTCGGGTCATGGTGCCGAAGCGTAAACGCTAAATTTTCTTCAACCGACATCGAGTCGTATAGCGCCGCGTTTTGAAACAAAAATCCCATTCGTTTTCGCAATGGATTTAGGTGTTTTTCGTCATAGAAAGTGATGTCGTGCCCCATTAAATGAACTGTCCCTGCATCGACTTTTGTCAAACCTGCAATGCACTTCAAGGCAACCGATTTTCCCGAACCCGATCGTCCTAACAGTACCACTTGTTCACCGGGATAAACGTCCAAATTGAAACCCGATAGCACCGTATGCGTTCCGTATGCTTTATACACCGATTTCAATGCAATTAATGGCGTTTTTTCCTGTGGTTTAGTCATAGTAGATCGGTTAATTGAACCGCAATTAAATCGATTAAAAAAATACTTAACGAAGCTGCAACCACCGCTTGATTTGCTGCTTTTCCAACACTTTCGGTGCCACTACTGGCGTGAAATCCTTTAAAGCATCCGACCATTCCTATGAAAAACCCGAAAAAGAATGTTTTAATAACCGCCGGGATAACGTCACTAAACGCTAACGAATCAAAAACCTGTCTAAAATAATGGTGCAATGTGATTTCATTGTGATGATTTATACCCAGAAAACCCCCTAGCAATCCGATTCCATCGGCATATAGTACCAAAATAGGGAGCATTATAGTTGTGGCTAAAGTCCGCGTTACTACCAAATAGCCATAGGGCTGAATGGCGCCTACTTCCATTGCATCAATTTGTTCGGTTACCCGCATCGAACCCAATTCAGCGCCTATTCCAGACGAAATGCGACCTGCGCAAATAAGTGCGGTAATAACCGGAGCGATTTCGCGCACTAACGACAACCCGACCATATTCGGAATCCACGATTCAGCACCAAATTTTGCCATCGCCGGTCGGGATTGAAGTGTAAGTACCCATCCCATAATGAAACCCGTTAAGGAAACAAGGGGTAGGGAACGGTACCCAAGTTCATAACATTGTTTGAGTAGTTCTTTCCCGTCTAAATCGCGCCATCCAATTTCTTTGAAAAAGCGACCGGTAAATTCGGTGAACTTTCCCAAATGAATCCATTCTTCTTCATAAAAGGTCCATCGCTTCATTCCGATTCTTTTCGCACCACCAAAAGCGGTAAGTTATTTTCCATAATTAAACTAATTGTTTTACCTGGAAACAGCATTCGATTTACAATTGAACGGTTTTGTTTTCTAAAAACAATAACGAGCGAAGGGTCGACCACCTTTAAGGTTTCTTGAAGAAGCGTTTTAAACGTCGATTGTGGAATTAACTTGATATAATGAAATTGTACGTCTTTGTTCTCATAGGTGGTTGCAACTTGGTGCAGCGTTTTTTGATGCTCTTGTAGGTTAATTTCATAATCAAAATAAAGCACTTTAAGCGGGATGTTTAACAAATTCCGCCAGTTTTCTATCCAATGCATTTCATCGTCAATATGCTGCATATCTGTGGTATAGCAAAGTGAATTCAATGGACTTGTAGTATACTGTTTAGGCACGATACACAAGGGGACGGGACAATTATTCAATAAAGTTTCTGGGAGACTACCTAAAACCTTTTTAAAAAGTGAGGCGCCATTTTCACTGCAAAAGACCATACTAAAATTATGAGTTTTAGTGTAATTAATGATCGTCTGAGCAAGTGTGCGTTCCAATTTATTGCAAACTACGTTATACGGTACATCTGGAATTCCCTTCGGGAAAACGGCATGCAGGAATTTCTTGAGTTGATCGGTTTTAAGTTGTATTGCTTTAGTCCAGCGCAATTGCGGCGTTGCAGTCGCACTATCAAAAGCCAAGTCGGGATCAAATAAATCCAACACATGAAATAGCGTAATTTCAGCTTGTGTTTGAAGCGCAAACTGGAAGGCAAAGCGAATACCTCTCCGAGAATGGGCCGAGAAATCGGTTGTTACTAAAAATTTTGTCATGGTATTTGAAGTGTTTATAGCACCAGATTTAGTGATTGATAATATCAATTTGATTTTTAATTCGCCAAATACCTGGTGAATTCCAAGTAATGCGTTCGGCTTCTTCTTTTTGAAGAATAGAGTCTACTTGCCCTGTAAGCGTTACCACATTGTCATCGACTGCGACTTCAATAGATTTATTGCGAAGTAGGCCACTTCTCTTCAGGGCATTTTGAATTGCTTTTTGTTCGATGGTGTCGGTTGTGGTAGAATGAATTAGGAGTGAGTTGACCACGCCTTTTACTCCGATTATACTGCCCACGGCATGTTCGGCAGCCATTTTTTGATAGTTCCAATCTACAGCCCCAATGAGGTAAATCCAACCTTTAGCTACTACAATTTTGATATCTTCTTCTGGAATAGAAGTATTCATTTTAATTGCAGCTAACGCTTTTATAGCCAAGTCTTCATCTGATTCTGCCACAATTCCGTGTTGGACTTCCAAGTGTTCGACCAAGGCTTTAACCCCTCGAACTTTTTTGACGATTTTTTCAATCTCGACCTTTTTCTCATAACTATCAACAAATCCTGAGAGCGTTACAATGCCGTTTTGAGCGGTTACACCAATCGAAATATTTTCTATAAAAGGTTCCCAAAAAAGCGCAAATTGAATGTTTTGTTGTAATTGATCATTTGCATTCATAGTTGTGTGTGTTTACGATTTGTGTACTCAACGTAAGTGCATTTTCAACAGCAATAACACCTTTGGCATTCCAAGCCAATCGTTCAGCTTCTTCTTTTTCATAAAGCGTATTGACATGCCCACTTAGGGTAACTCTTCGGTTATTAACTTCTACTTCGATTGACGAATCATGAAGTAATGCACTGTCGTGCAACGCTTTTTCTATAAACTCTTTTTTAATTTCACTATCCCGATTGGTTTGCGTTTCAATGAGGTTACTGATTCCACGAATCCCTTGAATTGTATAAAGTGCATCTTCGGCGGCATGTTTTTGGTAGTTCCAATGGACTTTTCCTTCAAGGGTAACCCATCCGTTTTCGATAGTTACTTTGATTTTATGATCGGGTATAGTGAAGCTAGATTGATAAACACTTAAAATTTTCGCTCCTATTTCTTCATCTGTAATTTGATGATCATCTTGGACAACGACTGCTATTCGTTCGATTAGTGCCCGAACGCCCGCAATATTTTTAGCTATTTTTTCGGCTTCCATTTTTTTGTAATACGAATCGGTTACACCTGTAAGGGTAATAACCCCATCATTGGCAATTACGCCAAATTGAGTGTCTTGAAGTTGCGGTTCCCAGCGCAAAGCTTCCTGCACAACATATTGTAAAGATTGATTGGATAGGGAATAACTCATATGAATAGCTTTTTAGTTAAACATTTTTGATTGGGAATAGCGTTCCATTGTTTGGCGCGCAAGTAGGTGACTTAACGTCGATTCGGCTCCTTGATTTAAATTGATGTGGTCGTGCTCAAGTCCGTCATAACATCCTCCAGTTTTGGGGTTGTACAAGATTTCGTGCAGTCCATTTTCACCCAAAAACCAATGATAAGCTTGGGTCATTTTTTGGGCATATTCAGATTTTCCTATTTCATTATAGAATGTATATAATGTCATAACGGTATAGGCCACATCAATAGGTTGTTCACCACCTTTAGCCATAGTTTCTAAATCTTGTCCCGCATGCAACCAACCGTTATTCGAAATCACTTTTATTTGCTTGTCAGAAAATACGTGATCCAACAAAAAATGAAAGGATGAAAGTGCAACCGATTTAAATTCAGTACGTTGGGTGACCTTCCAAGCCAAGAGCATTGCTTCAGGCAAAATACTATTTCCATACGTTAGATACGATTCAAACCATTCCCATTCCTTGGTGGCAGTTTGATTGTAACGGTCGAGTAATTGATTGGCCAATGCTTCAATTTCGTCTTGATAGTCTATATTTTTACTTTGATGCGCGTAGTATAAGCCTTTCAACGTAAATGCAATCGCTCTAGGTGAGCCTAACATACCGCGTTGAATTTGCGTAGCTTTTAAAACCGATTCGGCCTGAGCTATTAAATTTAGGGGTAAAATATCTCCCGAAGCTGCAATAAAACCTACAGCCCAAATGGCGCGTCCGAAACTATCTTCCAAATTGGCCTCTTCATTTTGTAAAGAAAACGATTGGTCATGATGCACATAATTGAGAAATCGGCCATCGGGCTGAAGGCAGTATTGGATAAAATCCATATAGCGTTTTATATAAATCAATAAATTCGGTTCAGAAGTGAGCATAAATTGTTGACCAATAGCAACCAATGCACGGGCATTATCGTCTAATGTATAGCCAGAACTGGTGTCGGGTAAATTGAGTTTAGAAAACTGTAACATTCCAAAATCGGTAGTCATTTTTTTAACATGGTTGGTATTGATTTTAGGCCAACGGTATTCGAGATTTAGAACTTGATCACTGTGCGTTTGAAGGTGATGCATATAGCGAATAGCAGTATTTTCCCAAGCGGTTGGTTCCATGTGGTGCAAACCGTTTAAACGCATTTCCATTTGAAGCTGTGGACGTTCCAAGAGGTGAATCAGTTGGTGTGCTAAATGATCAGGTTGTTCAAAATCAAATAATATTCCGCTTCCATTTTGAACCACTTCCAATGCGTGAGGGATGGGTGTTGCAACGATTGGGCAACCACAACTCATTGCATAGGCAAAAGTCCCGCTTACCGCTTGGTCTTGATTTTTGGAAGTAAATAGATAAACATCCGTCAGTTGAAGCAGGTCTAAGAGTTTTGGGAGTTCGATAAACGAATTGAGTTGAACAGTATGGTTTTCTAATCCTAAAGTTTGAATAAGCGCTTCTAACGATTCTCGGTACTGTTCACCTTCAGCATGAATAACACCGGGATGCGTTTTACCCACAATAAGAAACAACACGTTTGGAAATCGGGCGATAACCTGGGGTAAAGCGCGAAGGGTAGTTTCTATATTTTTACCCGAACTTAAGAGTCCGAAAGTCGTTAGTATAGTTCGGTCTTCCCATTGAAATTGAGCTTTTAGAGCTGCTTTGGATTGGTGTTCGACCAAATGGGTGCCGTGTGGGATTACAATAATTTTTGAGGATTCAATACCATAACGATCAACTAAAATCGACTTCGAATGGTGGGTCATTACAACTAAGGTATGGGACAAAAAGGCGAGAATTTTCATGAAACCTTCGATTTCGGGCGAAGGTTGTGGTAATACGGTGTGTAGGACCACCATTACCTTTTTTTCAAGGGTATTGAGAAATTCTAAAAATTCGACTTCATGATTACGGTATAAACCAAATTCGTGCTGAACAATTACCCATTCATTTGCCTCCATTTTTTTTATTTTTTGGGCTAAGTTTTGGAAGGCATACGGTTTATCCGTTTCCAAAACATGAAAAAAATTTTCTCTTGGTGCTGATTTAGGTGGATTTAACGCACAAATGTGAAGGTTGAGCGAACTACGGTACTGGTTTTGAATTGCTTGAACCAAATCGGAGGCAAAGGTAGCAAGTCCACATTCTTTGGGAGGATAGGTAGTAATCATAACCAGCGATTGAGATACTACAGGAGCTGCAATAGTAGGTGTTTCGCGCAGTCTGGTACTTTGACGATTGAGTACCCGCTCAGTTGTTGGGTGTTGAGTTTTAAAGAGCATAATGTTGAGAAGGGTTTTGATGAAGTACTTCCAATAGCGGTAGAATAGGTACCGTGGCCCAAGCAATACGTTTGTCTGCAGCGCCATAGTAAATACAAAGCAATTCATCTATGACCACTGCACCGCTAGGGAAGCAAATGTTGTTAATAATTCCGTGAAGTTCATAATCGTGTTCGGGGCCAAAAAGAGGGTAGGGTAGTCGCGCTAATTCGATACGGGGATTGTCTAAATCTAGCAACGCAACACAGCAATTATAGACGTAACCTTCTAGAGTGTCTTGTACACCGTGGTAGAGAACAAGCCATCCTGCTGCCGTTTCAATGGGAGGGCATCCGCCACCAAGATAACTTACTTCATGTTCAAAGCGAGGCGAGAGTAGGATGTAGTCGCTAAAGTGCAATAGGTATTCATCCCAAAAAGCGGGCGTTAGATCGGTCAACTCATTAAAAAAAGCAATTTGTATATCTGGTTTAATTCGGTGGAGAAGGCAAAGTTGACCGCCGATGCGACGGGGAAAAAAAAGCACATTTTTATCCCAAACGATATGGCCATTTGACACTTCAATAGGGTTGACTGGTCCGTTATAGCGGTGGTACTTTTCATTAAGAGGGGCCATCGATTCGGCGCGATGGTGAAAATCAGTATAATTGAATTGTGGTACAATAATCCCCTTTTTCTCCCAATGAATCATGTCTTTCGAAACTGCCAATGCGCCGCGTGCATTGATTCCATCATAAGCTGTGTAGGTTAGATAATACAATTCATCAATACAAACAATGCGCGGATCTTCAACACCGTGACTTTCATAATCCATTTGCGGATAGAGTATGGGAAGTACATTGCGATGTATAACCCGTGATTGCTCATCGAGTAACGCATAACCAATAGAGGAAAAGTGTTCTTTATTGATTGCGCGATAAAACATATGGATTAATCCATTGTGATGAATTACAGCGGGATTTAATACCCCTAAGTTTTCAAATCCGTGGGTTGTTTTTTCAAGGAGTAATCCTTTTTTTTGAACCGTTGCGCGCATAATATAGTGGAGGTAGCCTAAACGTTAGTTCGGGAATCGGACTAAAGGAGGTTCCTGATTACAAAGTTGTTTGGATTAGGCGATTAAAATAATGATGCAAATCAGAGAAAAGCATGACACTACGCAGTAAAAATTATGTTATTCTTCAGTATTATATTGAAAAACATTTTACTTTTTCACTTCATTGAATGGCCATTTAAAGCGGAATTTTTTGAAAGCTGGAAAACCTTAATTTAGAGAATATACAACGTTTAAGTAGAGGACAAGCTGAAAATAATGGGTGTCATTAAAAATCGCTTACTTTGCATAGTAATTGCTAAAATCTTTTCATAATGCAAAAAGTAATACCTTTTATTAGTTTGCTTCTGTTATCAAGTTGCGGAAGTAGTTCATTTGTTTCCTCAGTAATGAATAAGGCCAATACATCGGAGATAATTGCCTTTAAGAACTATTTGCAGCAGATCAATGTTATGAACGATTTTAAAGAATACAGGAACAATAATTACCCCAAAAACGACACGGTGATTCGTGCATTTTTTAAAAAATATAAAATTCAAACATTGGTTGTAAAACCTTGTGTTCCTGGTGAACGTACGGTATATCCCTATGGTCATTTTGAAAACTGTGGTCCGGTTATTGAGTTGCGTTATGGATTGGAAATGATTACCCAAGAACATCTATTACTGTTGGATTATTCATCGGAGGGATTACGCGTTAAAAACAAAAATATTGACCGTAAAAACAAAGTAGCCGATCGAATCTATGTTTTCTAATACGGCGCGTAATAAAGGAATCACGATTGAGTTTAGTGCTTAAAAACTAGAATATGAAAAACGAACGTTCAAAGACGATACTGGTCTTATTATCGGTAGTATTGTTTTGCTGCCAAAATCGCAAGGATAAATTGGATACTCCCGCAAGTAAATCTGAAATTAAATCTAACGTATTGATTGCCGATACGATTCGATTATTTCGAAGTAATGGTACTTTAGCACCCGAGTCACAATTTCAATTAGAATGGATTGTAGTCAAAAATCAAATGATCTATTTTGATAAAAAAGGAGACGATCCGGTAGTTCATACGCGCATCAAGATTCAACCTTTCGACTGGAGTAATTTAAGTCACTTTGATTCTAATCCCAATTTGCCCACAGATACGCAACAGCAGGATGGTGAAGATCAAAGTTCCATCGAATTTAGTGTGAATGGTAAAATCTACGCTTATCCAATTCAATCATTTGAAGAAAAAGCAGCACTTATTGAACAGCTAACTCAACAGCATTTTTCAAGTAAAAAATAGTATTACCTACTGCTTTATTGGGTAATAATCAATAAATTATACTTATATTTCACATTAATTTATATATTTGAATGATCACTAAATTATTATACATGAAGACCAAGTTATTTATATTGCTTTTTATTGTTTCATCGATGTCTCATGCGCAAGAGCGTTATCGCATTCAGTACAATTACAAAACCGATTTATTTACATACTTCAAGTTGGATAAGTCCAATAAGATAATTGATACCCTTGAAAATCCTAAGTTTAAGAGAAACAGCTTAATTGAAATTAAGTTAATTAATGTTAACCCATTTGCTGTAAAAATAAAAACAGATGTAAAAGAAGAAGAAATTCATGCAACAGGTAGCCAAGGATTTAATTTTTCTAATTTGTTAGGGGGAATATCTTCGGCAGCTGGAGGTGATTTGAAATTGAATGTTGCAAATTTGCCTTCAAACAATAAGCTCTTTCAACAGGCTAGTGCTTCTCGAGGAGAGAATATTTCCAATGCGTTTACCCAATTAAATACTGTTGCAATCAATGTAGATGCCTTAAAAAAGAGCATGATTGCCGATTTATCGAATCCAAATTTAGATAAAGCAACTATTTTACAAAATTTGAGAAAAGCCGCCTCAATTCAAGAGGATGCTCGAATTGCTGACCCCAATCAAAATTTCCATATCTACATTTCGAGCTTGAAAAAAATTGTAAATGAAGATGCCGAAGCATTGGCTTATAAAATTTCGGACATTAAAAATGAAATGGAACAATTGATGACCGAAAATAAATCGGTAACTCGCGGTGAATTACTAGGGCAAAATGTTTCGTATACTTCAATGGAAAAATTGATCGCCAACCTAAAAGAGTCTTCCAATTGGACCGCTGAAAATTTAACAAAGATTGAAGAATTGTATTCCGCATTAGAAGCCTCATCTTTTGAGCAAACCTATGATTATGAAATTACTGCAGATAAGGTGAATTTGGAATTGCAGTTTGTTCAAAGTGAATTTACTACTAAAAACGATACTGATGGATCAGACAATGGAGCTGCCGCTCTAGCAACACTTAAAACAAGACATATCAAATTACTTGCGAAAGGCGGATTTAAGATTAACACAAGTGTTGCATTAACGTTAAATAATTTTAAATCCAAATCCTACGACTATTTTATTGATGAAAATGGGGTAATAGGTTCTGAAGCAAATAATTATTTTACCCCCAATTTAAGTACTATGATTAATTTCTATCCGGTAATTGGGGAGAATATTAATTTTGGAGGCAGTTTTGGAGTTTCTATTCCGATTTCTGACGCTGTAAACGGGATTAATTATTTATTTGGTCCTTCATTAATACTTGGCAGTAAAAGTCGTATAGCCCTTTCGGGAGGATTAGCTTACGGTCCAGTTAAAAAATTAACCAACGGACTCAACGTGGGTGATCCAACGGTGTTTAATGATGTGAATAGTTTCACTAAAAACGTTTATGAATTTGGTTTTTATTTTGGTATTTCTTTCAGTATTTTCAATTTAAATTAGTTTTTTTAATGAAAAATAATGTTTTTTTTCTGTTTCTTTTTTTTTCAATTCATTGTTTTTCAGCAAAATATGGTTTAATTGTAGCTATTGGAGACTACCAGCCGAAAACGGGTTGGTCTACGATTAGTTCGGTAAATGATGTTCCACTAATTAAGCAATCACTTTTAAATCAAGGTTTTGAAGAAAAAAATATCACTACACTTATTGATGCAGAGGCGACAAAACTGGGGATTATAACGGCTTTGGAAAAATTATTAGCCAAAACCCAACCGGGTGATATCGTAGTTTTTCATTATTCGGGTCATGGGCAACAAATATTTGATGATAATGGAGATGAAGTGGATGGTAAAGACGAGGCTTTGGTTCCGTATGATGCGTGGGTGAAATATACATTCAATTACAAAGGAGAAAATCATTTGCGCGATGATGAACTCGGTAACATTATTGCGCTTTTCAGAAATAAATTATCTAAAAATGGGCAATTGGTTTTTATTTTAGATAGTTGTCATTCGGGTTCGACTACGCGTGGAAAAAAATCTCGTGGGGGTGAAGCTACGTTTGCTCCAGACGATTGGAAACCTTTAGATCAAGATAAAACAAAAGGGAGCGCAATGCTGGAACGTACTAAAATTATGCCTAATGCAGCTCCCTTTGTATTATTTACAGGTGCTTCTGCCGACGAATTAAATTATGAATATGAAGGGTATGGTTCGTTGAGTTTTGCTTTTTCCAAAGCGATGGCGGAATTAGGAAGTAATTTTACCTATAGACAATTATTTTCTAAAATTGCTTCCAACATGAATGTCATTTCACCAAAACAAACGCCAACAATTGAAGGTGATATTGATTATAAACTATTTAATGGAGAATATGTACAACAACAACCCTATTTTGAAGTTTCAAAACTACCCAATCCCAGTTTAATTCATATAAATGCTGGAAAAATTCAGGGAATTTTTGAAGGTACAACAGTCAAAATCGTCCCTTCAGGAACCATTAAAGCAACCGATAAAAATTGCGTATCCACTGGTGTGGTAACCAAAGCCAGTTTTAATTTATCCTACATCAAACTAGATAAACCATTGCAATCCTTGAATGCTAAAGACTATTGGGTGATTTTAGATCAATTATCCTATGGAGACATAGCTATAAATGTTTTTTTTGATGCAAAAATAAAGGATAAGGCTTTGATTGCTGGAGTTACTCAATTTTTAACAGAAAATAAATTAGGTAATGTAGTTGCTGCTATTGATCAAGCGGATGTAATTTTAGAGAATCAAAATCAAAATACGGTTCTAAAAATACCCAGTGGTTTAAAAAACATTGGGGATGATGAACAAACAAGAGGTGGGCAAACTATTGCTGAGATAAACCAAGCGCTTTTTCAATTTGCACAAGGGCAATATTTAAAAAATCTAAGTTTAAAAAATCAAACGTATGAAATTGAAGTTAAACTACTTCCAGTTCAATACGATGAGGCAACAGGTAAAGTTGGGGATATTCTTGATTCTTCCAAAAATACCAATGAAGCCGGTGTTTTTGAAGTTGTGCCGGGTAAAGATAATGTCGTGTTGCAGGTAACTAATAAAAGTAAAAAAACACTCTACATAAGTCTTATAGAAATCAATAGTTTAGGCGAAATTGCTCCCTTTTTACCTAATGATAATTGTCCGTTAACCAACGATGAACGCAAGTTAAATCCTGGTCAAACGATGGTTTTTAAAGATTGTATTTATTCATTTGCTCCCCCTTTTGAAACATTAGTGCTCAAAGCATTTTCAACAACGACACCAATTAACTTTCAACCAACGGTTTCCACGCGAGGTGAAGGAAGTAGAAATGTCAATCCATTGGAGCATTTTATTCAACAAAGTTATAGTCAATCCAGAGGTTCTTCCGGAAATGCTACCAATAGTGATGTCGATGGGTTTAGCACAGAGTTTATTTATAAAATTGTAAAACAATAATTTTTCTAACGATTGGTGTGTTACTTTAAAAAACATCCATCTGGGACTCTTTTTCATTTATTCTTATGATGCGATTTAACACCTGCATACTTTTATTATTCATGTTTGGTTGGAGATTATCAGCTCAACATGATTCAAGAGGGGCGATATCGACCAAAATAACTTCTAATTCAGTAGGTGAAAAGCGCGCTTTAGTAATTGGCATTTCTGATTATCAATCCAATGAATTAAAATTGAATTATGCGGATAATGATGCCTTTATGTTTAAAAATTTTTTAGCGCAAGTTGAAAAAGTTAGTGATGAAAACATATGTTTCTTAGCCAATGAAGAGGCAACTGGAATGCGAATTGCCCAAGAACTGAAGCGTATTTATGCACAATCCGTTTCGGGAGATATCGTTTATATTTATTTTGCTGGCCATGGTGATGTAGTTGACGATTTTGATGAAAAAATTGGCTATTTATTAGCATTTGATTCCAATGCAAATCAAGAATATAATGGAGTAGGAGGCCTAGTTCCCTTGGCTTATTTAAATGATAAAGTCTTGCCTAAATTGACCGAAAAAGGGATTAAAGTTTTTTTGATATTAGATGCATGTCGATCGGGATTTATTTATAAAGAAGGTACCCAAAAAAATATGGGAGCAATTCAATCCATGTTTGAGCAATCCATTAAGTTTTTAAGTTGCGGTCCCAATGAATTATCGTATGAGAGTAGTGAACTTAAACATGGGTATTTTACGTATTATTTAATAAAGGGATTAGCTGGTGAAGCCGATTCAAATCTAGATAGCAAGATTCAATACAACGAGATCGACAATTATTTGTATGATAAGGTAAACCAAAGTGTTTCTCAAAAATACCATCAAAGTCAAATTCCAACTATAAAAACCCAAAACAGTAGGGAAGTATATAAAACGGTAACCTTGGAGGATAAGTCAATTGTTTTTGGAAATCTACCCAAGCAAAATAGTCCCAAGGCTGATCGTGTGCGGGGAGTACTTCCTACAAACGTAAAAGATGAAGTTTATGAACAAGTCTATCAAGAGTTTTCCGATGCATTGCGGCGTAAAGATTTTTATGGAAAACCCAAAAGCGCATTAGAGCTTTATAATTCAGCTAAGCTAAATCCAAAAATACCATCCGATTTGTTAACGGCAATGCAATCAAAATTAATTGAGAAATTAGCTAATTCGGCTCAAAACTTAATCAATGATTATATCAATGGGAATAGGGATTTGCCTTTTGCTAATGAATTTTTAAAACAAGCCAAACACTTAGAGATTTGTTTGCAATTGATGGATAAAGAAGACTATATGTACCCTCGAATCACGGCAAGTAAATTGCTTTTAGAATCCTATGCCGTCATACGAAGCAAAAATTATCCTGGTATAAAAAAAGCCAAAAAAAAATTAAAAGAAGCATTATCAATAGTCCCCAATGCAGCATATATTCATAATGCTATGGGAATGATTTACTCATGGGAACAAAAGAATGATAGTGCACATTATCATTTTAATGAAGCCCGAAAATTAATTTCAACCTGGTCTACTCCTGTGCACAACATAAGTGATAATTTAATTTCACAAAATAAATTTGAAGAAGCCAAACAACTTATTGATAGTTCACTAGGGGTGAAGGGTGTGAATGCAAATACTTATATCCAACTTGGAATTGTGTATGAAAATGAGGGAAAGTATCAATTGGCAGAAGAAAATTACAAAAAAGCGCTTACCACACAACCCAACAGTTCGTTTATTGCGCAAAAGTTAAGTAACTTATACGCTTCTAAAGGCGCTATTATCGAATCGCAAAAATGGTTGGATAAAGCGGTGCAAACAGATACACTTGCCACCCTTTTACGCGCGGGGATTGCAAAATACAGTAGTGACCATAAAATCGATTTGAAACAGACAGAATCGATTTTTATACAGGCAATTGAACAGCATCCGGATCTAGCTGAACTGTATACGCAATACGCTGATTTTATTGCGTTACATTATTTTAATTCGCAACGAAAGGTTTTGGCCGATTCACTTTACACCAAAGCGATTGCTCTAGATCCTTATCATGTAGCAGCCTATTCAGGAAAAGCATGGTTGAATTTCAAAATGCGAAAAAAATTAGAATCCAAAAAAATAATGGAAGAGGCCATACAGAATAATACATCCCAGCCATTAGCTTATTTTAATTATGCCGATTTTTTATATGAAGCGTATAATGATGTTCAAGGAGCAAAGCAAAATTATTTGAAAGCGATTGCTTTAAACCCTCTCTATATACCTTCGCATACAAAGTTAGTAGGCCTAGCGATTCAGCAAAATCAAGTTGATGAAGCGATTCGGTTTTTAACACAGACCCTTATAAAACATAAAGAAGTGCCCGATTTATGGAATTTATTAGGTGATTGTTATTTCCATTCGGGAAACTTTACAGATGCTGTTGAAGCCTATAACCAAGCTTTAATTAGCGACCCTACTTATGCAAAGGTCTATTCAAAACTTGGAAAAACCGAGTTGGAAACCAACCAGTTTGCCGATGCGAAAAATAATTATTTGTTGGCTAATTTGCACAATCCTTACGTTAACAAAAAAAGTGATATCGCAGCCTACATTATTGCGATGGCTAAAGAAAAACAACGTTTTGGTACTCCTTTGCAAACTAGAAATTTATATAAGTTAGCCTTTGAAATTGATCCAACTCCGACAAATGGTTGGTTATATGCCAATTATTTGTATTTGAATCAAAACCCTCAAGAAGCAATTACAGTCAGTTTATCGTTACTTCAAAATGAATGCTCAAATAAAGACAAAAACGATTTAATAAAACTAATTGTAAAGTCTGCGATTGACCTGGACGATAAAAAAATGTGTGCACTTTACAGTAAGAAACTGGTATTTAATGAAAACGACCAATTGGATGTGCTTTTAACAGCCGTTTATTGCAGGTATATTGGAAATGACACGTGTTATGATTCCTCAATTATAAAAGTTAATCAACGGTTTTTAGGTTCAAATGAGTTAAAAGAGCATTATAGTATGCATACGATACAAAACTATATTTTGCGTCCATAATGCGTTACCAAAGTTTAATTTGCGCAGTCGAATTGATTTCTCGGATATCGGGAATTTGTTTTCCGTGAGTTAAGTTAGCTACCTCACTCATTATTTTTGCAATAATATCGTCATTCAAAAGGAGTTCTCGTTTTGTGTTTTCTTCACGTAAAACTAAATATGTCATTTTTTCTCTCAACACTTTTAAATAGGCAGTAGTAAAAGCACCATTTCCCAAGTTTTCATTTTCATAAGCTACGTCTCCACCAGATGAAGCAGAAAGTATAGTTACACTACTTGTAGATAAAAAATTGTCAAAAACCGAGTAAACCACATCAGATAATTTAAATGCTGTTTTCTGATTGATCCCTTTTGAGATACTTCCTCGCACGCCCATATTTCCCTTTTCGGCTGCATTCGAGTTTGTTGAGGTTTCTAAATCTAAAGTATTTCCAGAGTGGCAAGTGTCCATTAAAAGAAGTTTATTCTTTGTGGGCAAAGATTTTAACTGCTCAATCAAAAATTCAAAACCAATTCCTTTTTTTGAAATCTGATTAAAATCCATATCATGGGGTGCAAAGTAATACTTGTTATTAGCATCCAAAACACCATGTCCGGCTAAAAAAACAATTACTTCATCTTCAGGTTTTACACCTTTAAAAAACAGTGGAAATTTTTCTTTAACCGCTTGAGCGGTTGCTTGATTGTTTATTAGACTTGCTACGTTTACCTGTTGAAATGAGAATGGGTTATAACGAGCCAAATTATTCGAAGTGGTAAAGTAGTTTGATTCCAATATTCCCTTTGATTCTTTAATCCAACACGGATTAGCATCATGTATAGAAATCCCACGGGTATTAAATTGATTTCCTTCCTCAATTGAAGAAGTTTCCAATACAGTACCGTCAAATGAATATACGGTGATATGATTTTGATAATTTCCATTCGTTGAGTGTAAAATACTCAGTGTATTCGTTGCCGATATTGCTATATCATCACTCGAATCAACTACAATAGGCAATCGAATAGGGGTCGCATTATTTTTACTATCGATTAAAAAAATTTCATTATTTAAGGTATAGATAATCTGATCACCTTTGGAAGAAATACATTTAAATTGTGGACTATAATTTGGGTCACTATTTAAAAGTGTAGTACGATTATAATCATAAAATATTTTCAAATCAAACGTGAACAATTCCAAATTTGTCGAATTGCATTTACCCATGGAAAGTTGATAGGTTCCATCTTGCATATCTTCAATATAGACCCATTGCTCATTGTTGATGGGTTGATAAAAATTAGAATAGTAGTCTTTCACTTTAAATGGGAGCTCAGTTCTTTGAAAAGAACTGGTGAGTTTGTCGTATTGGTAAAATACAAAATCACCATCACGCACATAGAATTTATTTGAATCTGGATGAAAAAAAACACTGTTTTCTTTTGAAAAAAAATCTAGATGGAATCCATTGGGTAATTGAATTGGCTCAATTTTTTCTGATTTAAAGTCCCAAATCAATGCCTCATTAGCCCTAATTTCCAGCCATTTGGTATTGTCATTTTGAATTGTAAACCAATTGCCAAGTGAAAGATCCGTGCTCAAGTGTCTTTTCATGCGATACTCGAACTTGCGGTTTAAAAATTGTAAGGTAAATCGATTTCCAAAAAATTTCTTTTGATAATACAATTCAGTTTCCGTATCAAGTTTTCCATACAAATCAGCAATGTCTAATGCATCTTTATCTGCAAACGTTAGATTGTATTCGCTCTGTATATAGTCAGCTACACCTATAGTTAATACATATAAATTTGTCCCCGTTTGTCTATTGGTATTGACTGGTTCAATAGAATTGGAAGAATTCTGCGAAAAATTGACGTCTAAATCTTTTTTATCCTTTCGTAATTCTATGGCTTTTTTGAGTATTGCAACATAATTCGCATCGGGTTTGCCAAATATGTTTAATACTGCTATTGGATTAAAAACTTGGCTATCAACTGTTGAAAGTTGTATTCTTTTATTATTTGAAGTGGCATATAAAAATTGTTCAGCATTGGTATTGCTAAAATAGAAACCATTTGAACTATAGAATAGATGTTCTTTCTGCGAAGGATGGTACATCCCGCCAAGTTCTTCAAAAGTTGTCGTGTCATAGATCCCAATTTTACCTTCGTGAAAACTAATCATAATTTTTGAAGTATCGTCGTTAAACGAAATTGCTTTCGGTGGATTCGTAAAAATGAGGGGCATTTTTTTTTGGTTGATGACTAGTCCAACATCTTCTAAATAAATAGCAACGGCGTCCTTTTTATTCACCAAATGGGTTACATAGCTACAATCTTTTGTTTCTGTTTGGTATTGGTTGTTTTGATCTAAATTCAAAACGATGGTCTCTTTTAAACAACGATTGGGTAGAGATGAATGATGAGTATTAGAAACTAAAAAATTGGCTTCACCCCAGCTATTAACCGTATAGGTTCCAGGAATAAGTTTGTAAGTTAAACTATGGTTTAATTGTGTATCAATTATTTCTAATAGATCGCTTTCATTTATCGTTAGTATGAATTTTCCGTTTGTTGAAAATTTTACATGTTTAAATTTCCCGTTAAGTTGAATACTAGTTTTATTTTGTATTAAATAAACATTTTGGGGATTTGAATAATTTGGATGGTAAGGTTCATTGCTCAAAAGCAATTGATTGGTCGATTCGTGATAATCCAAAATTTCGGGTAAATATTTTTCGTTCAAGTCCAATACTACCTCAAGTTGGTCATTGATGAAATCGTAAGAATAGATGTAATACTTTTGTTGTAAATAATCGATATCGTTGTTAAAAAACAAAGCTTTGCCCGTATTTGTATTAAGGTATCGTATTTCTCGAATTAGTTCAGCGGTTTTGAATTTTTGTTGTAAATATTCGTTAAAAGCAAATTGTGAAAATCGGTTGTGAAATGTTCCTTTGCTATAGTACTTAAATGAAGTGGTTAAAGTTTGGTGAGGGGTTCCATAAACAATCCAATTGTCATTGGGCATAAATGAACCTACAAAATAATTAGATGAAGGAGGAATAGTGTCTAAAGGATGAACACTTACTTTTTGTGAAAAAAGTAAGTTACATGAAATGAACAAAAATAAAAAACGCATTACTTAATAATTTTCTCAATTACAGAAGCACCGTCTTTAACAATTTTTGTTTTATTATCACTTAAAATTCCAGGGAGTTTATTAATGTATTTACTTTTACCTCCTTCAAACTCTTCGACTTGAATGGTTACATTGACTAAACCATATTTGGAATTATTTTCAATTTCAGAGGTAATGGGAATGTCGTAATACCAAGGCGATAGGATGGGTTCTGAAATTTGATTTTCATAACCATATTTTAGATTGTGAAATTCATAGGATTGTTCAATAAGTTTCTTAACCATTGGTGATCCATCGGTACTACGCCATTGTCCTTCAATTGCAATTGAGATTTTAGCATTAAGATTTTCGTCGGTATAAATTCGAGTTTTTGAAAAAAGAATTCGCAACTCATTAAAGCTCAATCGCGTAATGCCGGGATTTTCGGGATCACTAATAAGTTCAATTACCGCATGAAAATTAAGCAAATCGTCATTTTCTGTTCGAATTACATCCGATAGTTCCAAACTTGAATTAGAACCTCTAGTTTTTGGTAGCGCCTCATATTCAGATTTTAATCCTTCACCCAATGCAACTTTATCTTCGGGTTTAATGGGTTTGGCGAATTTTTTGATGTGAATTTTTTGATAGGTTTTTTCAGGTTTACCCGAATCGTCGGTATAGTAGTAATCGTTGATTGAAATGGACTTTACATAAGAACTTGTAAGGGAATTGGATGTTTTTTCAGCAATATAATTTGCCCCAATGAATAAACCCTGCAACGCCAATTCTAATGCACCCCCTCGTGAAGCAGGTTTTTTTAATTCAACGACAAATTGTTCATCGGCTTTAATGTGTGAGCGCTTGTGCGTAGAGCACGCTACAAAAGGTAGTAATGCAATGATAACCAATACTTTTCTCATTTTTTTTATTTTACTACATCAAATATAGTAAAGTTTTACAGGTAATGTTTTACATTTATTGAATATTGATTTAAAATTAATTTGAAGCCATTTTTATTATTGCCATCTTTTGATTGTAGATTGTGGATTGTAGACTGAATTTTAGCGGTCAGCCCTCAGCAATTAGTTCCAAAACAATTGAAGACAAGTGTTTTTTCTATCTTCTTTTCTCGAAACAAATAAATGGGATATTCCACAAGCTTCTCTTTAGCAGAATTATAATTTCTAATCTAAAATTTACAATAAAACCAAAATACACTCAAACGATACCGTTAGTGTGTTAATGTGCTTGAACAATAAGCATAAAAAAAGACCCCTTTCGGAGTCTTGTGTTAGATACGTTTCATTTGGTCTTTCATCATCGTGATTTGCTCTTTAAGCATCCCTTGTTTGTCCAACTTTTTCACTTCGTTAATGAGGTTGGTTGCTTCTAATTTGCGACGACGAGAAAGTGCAATTCCCGCTAAGTTAAGTTTGGCTACGGCTAGATCCATGTCCATGTTTAAACCTAATTCAATCGCTTTTTTAAAGAATTTCTCGGCTTGATTCAAGTTGGTTTGCGCCACCATCAAACCTTGAAGGTAATTGTAATAGCCTTGTTGTTTTTTTATTAAAGCGGTTTCCGGATTTTTAATTTTGGCTAACCATTTTTGGGCGCCAGGAAAATTTTGTTTACGCATTTGCAAAAATGCCAATAATATATATTCATTACGAAAATATAATGCTAAAGGAAGTAGCGATACTAGACATAAAAAGATGCCATTTCCAATATTGTTTTCAGTAAATTGCCATACCGCTAAAGCAAAAATTAAAACGGTTAATAGGATTTTGATATTTCTATGAAACATATTTATTTAATTTATGTTGCAAATGTACTAAAAGGAATTTAAAATATTTTTAAAAAAGCACTTGCAAGTATTAAAAAGCTTTGTATATTTGCACTCGGTTTTGAAAAGCCGTAATCGAAGAATATTTATCAGGATTTAAAGATAGCAAGCAATGAGTAAAAGAACATTTCAACCCTCGAAAAGAAAAAGAAGAAATAAACACGGGTTTATGGAAAGAATGGCTACTGCAAATGGTAGAAAAGTCCTTGCTCGTCGTCGTGCTAAAGGAAGACATAAATTGACTGTTTCTTCTGAACCAAGACACAAAAAATAATGATTAATTAATCATATATAAAGGCGTTACTTTTTTTAGTAGCGCCTTTTTTTTATACTGTTTATAACTATTGATAAGTTGACACTTTCGATTTTTTTAAAAGTTTTGAAAACCGACTAATTTTGACAAACACAACTAAAACCAACTAAACTACACCACAACATGCCAAAAGATTCCGCTATCAAATCCGTTTTGATTATTGGTTCAGGTCCGATTATCATTGGTCAGGCCTGTGAATTTGATTATTCTGGGTCACAATCCGCCCGTTCGCTTCGAGAAGAAGGAATTGAAGTTATTTTAATCAATTCAAATCCGGCAACGATTATGACCGACCCAGCAATGGCGGATCATATCTATTTAAAGCCGTTAACGACAAAATCCATTATTGAAATTTTAAAAGCACACCCTTCTATTGATGCCGTATTGCCTACTATGGGTGGTCAAACCGCGTTGAACTTATGTTTGGAAGCCGAAGAAAAGGGTATTTGGAAAGATTTTGGTGTACGGTTAATTGGGGTAGATATTAATGCGATTAATGTAACCGAAGACCGCGACCAATTTAAAACATTATTGAGTGAAATTGGAATTCCTTATGCGCCTGCTAAAACGGCAAATTCATTCTTAAAAGGCAAAGAAATTGCCCAGGAGTTTGGTTTTCCTTTAGTGATTCGTCCTTCCTTTACATTGGGAGGAACAGGAGCGGCTTTTGTGCACCGTAAAGAAGATTTTGATGAATTATTAACCCGTGGCTTGGAGGCGTCGCCTATTCATGAGGTATTGATTGATAAAGCGCTCTTGGGTTGGAAAGAATATGAACTCGAATTGTTGCGCGACAAAAATGACAATGTTGTAATTATTTGTTCCATCGAAAATATGGATCCAATGGGGATTCATACGGGTGATTCCATAACGGTTGCGCCAGCAATGACTTTATCGGATACTACCTTCCAAAAAATGCGCGATATGGCTATTCATATGATGCGTTCTATTGGAAATTTTGCGGGAGGTTGCAATGTGCAATTTGCGGTTTCTCCGGATGAGAAAGAGGATATTGTTGCAATAGAAATCAATCCGCGTGTTTCGCGATCGTCTGCTCTTGCGTCGAAGGCAACGGGTTATCCAATTGCAAAAATTGCTACAAAATTAGCATTAGGATATACCTTAGATGAATTGCAAAATCAAATTACGAAGTCCACTTCTGCGTTGTTTGAACCTACATTGGATTATGTAATTGTAAAAATACCCCGTTGGAATTTCGATAAATTTGAAGGGGCTGATCGTACCTTAGGGTTGCAAATGAAATCAGTAGGCGAGGTGATGGGTATTGGTCGATCCTTCCAAGAGGCATTGCACAAAGCGACGCAATCCCTAGAAATTAAGCGTAACGGATTGGGTGCTGATGGTAAAGGATATAAAAATTACGAACAAATTATTGAGAAATTAACGCATGCGAGTTGGGATCGCGTGTTTGTTATCTATGATGCAATCCAAATGGGTATTCCGTTGAGTCGTATTCATGAAATTACCAAGATTGATTTATGGTTTTTGAAGCAATACGAAGAATTGTATTTATTAGAAAAAGAAATTGCCAACTACCGGGTTGATACGTTGCCAAAAGAATTATTATTGGAAGCGAAACAAAAAGGATATGGCGACCGTCAAATTGCGCACATGTTGGGCTGTTTAGAGAGTCAGGTGTACCGTTTACGTGAAGAAATGAATATTCGACGCGTGTATAAATTAGTAGACACTTGTGCGGCCGAATTTAAAGCACAAACACCTTATTATTATTCGACTTTTGAAGCTGAAATTGAAACAGCAGCAGGAAATCGATATACCGCGAATGAAAGTCAGGTTTCCGATCGTAAAAAAGTAGTTGTTCTTGGGTCTGGACCCAATCGAATTGGCCAAGGAATCGAGTTTGACTACTCCTGTGTTCATGGGGTTTTGGCGGCCAAAGAATGCGGTTATGAGACGATTATGATTAACTGTAATCCTGAAACGGTTTCGACCGACTTTGATACGGCTGATAAATTGTACTTTGAGCCAGTATTTTGGGAACATATTTACGACATTATCCAACATGAAAAGCCCGATGGAGTAATTGTTCAATTGGGAGGGCAAACAGCTCTGAAATTGGCTGAAAAATTAAACCGTTATGGAATTAAAATTTTTGGAACAAGTTATGATGCTCTTGATTTAGCAGAAGATCGTGGTCGTTTTTCAGGCTTATTGAAAGAGTTGAATATACCGTATCCAAAATTTGGTGTAGCCGAAAACGCAGAACAAGCACTTCAATTGGCCGATGTTTTGGAATTCCCTTTATTAGTTCGTCCTTCGTATGTGCTTGGCGGCCAAGGGATGAAGATTGTGATCAATAAGCAAGAGTTGGAAGAACATGTGATCGAGATTTTAAAACACATCCCCAATAATAAATTGTTGTTGGATTACTATTTAGATGGGGCAATCGAAGCCGAGGCCGATGCGATTTGCGATGGGGAAAATGTATATATAATTGGAATTATGGAGCATATCGAGCCCTGTGGAATTCACTCGGGCGATAGTAATGCAACACTTCCTCCCTTTAATTTGGGTGAATTTGTAATGCAGCAAATTAAAGACCATACCAAAAATATTGCATTAGCGCTACAAACGGTTGGATTAATCAATATTCAGTTTGCAATTAAAGACGATATCGTTTATATAATTGAAGCTAATCCGCGTGCATCTCGAACCGTTCCATTTATTGCTAAAGCTTATGGGGAACCCTATGTAAATTTTGCCACCAAGGTTATGTTGGGAGCGAAGAAAGTAACCGATTTTACTTTCAATCCAAAATTGAATGGATTTGCAATTAAGCAACCGGTATTCTCTTTTAATAAGTTTCCAAATGTGAATAAGGCACTTGGACCAGAAATGAAATCGACTGGAGAAAGTATTTTGTTTATTGAAGATCTAAAAGACGATCAGTTTTACGACTTGTACGCTCGTAGAAAAATGTACTTGTCCAGATAAATAAAAGCAACCATTGCGTTTTTGTGGACATAATAATTTGATTTATAGTCCACTTTTTCCAGGACAATAAACACCAATAAAAAACCCTGATTTAAAAATCAGGGTTTTTTTATGGAAATTACTATAAAACTTAATTCTTTACAATTTTTTGAGTGGCAATGTTTCCATTATTATCCTTTACTTTTAATAAGTAAGTACCATCATTTAAGGATTGGATAGACAAGGTTTCGTTTTCAATTTCAGAAGCCAAAACCAAACGGCCATTTAAATCATAAATTTCAGCAGATACTGCAGTATACCCTTCTTTTGTTTTGATTGTTAAACTATTTTTAGCTGGAATAGGGAATACGCTCATCGCATTAGCATCAAAAGTTGTATTAGCTAACGTTGCACCTTCAACCACATCTAAACGTTGGTTGATTGTTGGATTGTTAATTGTATCTACAATTCCAGACGGCCAACGGATAATTACTTGCGTAATAGCAGTGTTCGTGCCAATTCCAAAATGTGCATTTAAAGAGCTCATATATCGGAACCCTTCTCCACTGCGGATATCGCGAATTTGTTTTCCGAACGCTCCGTAAATTTCTACACGTGCACCGATACCATTACTGTTGCTTTGAATACCATTTAAACGAACTTTAATCCAGTTATTGCCGTTTGGAACTGCATAACGAATCGTACTTCCCGTTTGGATATCTAAAAATCCGTCATTGTTTAAATCACCAACAGCACCCACTCCAATTCCAGAGTAGGAAATAGGAGCAAATGTATTGTTACCTTGGTTAAACATTATTTTGTTTCCTCCACCCAATACGTCAACTTTACCATCATTATCAAAATCGTAGGCAATATTGTCAATATTAACCGACGTATTAGTGTCCCAACCCGATCCCGTTGTGATATTGGTAAAAGCACTCAAGGTACCTGTTGTTTCAAAGTTGTTTCTAAAAAATTTATGCAATCCTGCACTTGCTGTAATAATTACGTCCATGTCCCCATCATTGTCAAAATCAGCAATTCCCGAAGACCATGTTTGAATTGGAGTAACATTTAATCCGGTCAATGCCGAAACATTAGTGTAGGTTGTTCCACCATCATAACGAATTAGTTGGCATGGAGGTCCCGAACATTTTGAAATAAATACATCTGAATCTCCATCATTATCAAAGTCTGTAAATAATGTAGCATAATTCCCACCACCACTACTTAAATTCATAGCACCTGGAGTAACATTAGATTGGTAGTACGTTAAATTACCAGCACCATCATTAAGATAATATACATTCTCATTAATATCATGACAAGAGAAAAGATCCAAATTTCCGTCTTTATTTAAGTCGACAAAATTGGTGCGTTGACAAAAAATATACTGACCTGGAGTATAACCGATATAGGCTGTGCCATTATTTGAAGAAGTCAATACCGATATTCCTTGTCCATTGCCTAACATCAAATCATTATATCCGTCTTTATTGTAATCACCTGCAGCTAAACTCCAATTGGGGTAAAAGTTCACATTAGAAAAAGGGTAGTTCACGATATTAAATGTCCCAGGAGTACTCGTTTGATAATGAACTTTTAACGAACCTGTACTTACACCTACAATATCATCCAAACCGTCATTGTTCATGTCAACAACACAGATGTTATAGCCACTGTTGATGCTAGCAACGGTTTGAGCGGTATAATTTACAGGAGTTGTTGGTGGAACTACTATGGGGTTTTCAGAAAGTTGGAATGTAAATCCAGCATTGGTCCAACGATTATCCCAAGCAAGATAGTAGGTAGTACCAGCAGTAACATTGAAGGTTGCTACTGTCGAATAATTGGCTCCACTATCATCATCCCCTGCAAAACAGGTTAATGCACCACAAGTTCCCGTGTATACATGAACACGAGTATCCACTCGAGGAGTGTTAGCTGCTATATCGGTTGTTAAAATTATAGTATAGTTTTGCGCTGGGGTATACGTATACCATTCTGCCGCTCCATCGGTACCTAAGGCACCATTAGCTGCACATATAGAAGGTGGCAATTCTGTGCCATCAACAGCTGTAACCACATGTGTTCCAGCAGTAATTGCAACAGCTGTTCCACAAGTATCTTGTGCCTGTGTAAATAAAGCTGTAAATAGGGTAAATAATACGGTAATTTTTTTCATTGTATATAGTTCAGTTTGTTTAAAGTTAATTACAGGGTTGTAGTGAATTAATCCAATCTTTAATAAGTAGGACACCCTCCTCGTGTATAATCGATCGGCCATGAAGTGGCATCATAAAAGTTTCATTTTCTGTATTAACACGGTAATACAGCATGGAACGATTAATGTTGCCGGGAGTTACTATTTTACTGAGTGCTGGTGGAAAATCTTGCATATCTGCCGTAGGCACACATACACCCATATTTGTCGGATTATTTTCAGATTCAGCAAAGGCAAAACGCATGGGTCGGTAGTAACAATGCCCCAATTCACTATGGCAATGTGCACAATTGATGTCAAAGTACGAGCGCACGCGCAATTCTAAAGGTTTCGAGGTGTCACTGTAATTGATTATAGTTTTGGATGGTGTGGGCAAACTAAAATTGTTTTCAATCAATCCCAAATCTTTCCAATGGGTTAATTGGTTTTTAGTTCCCGTACTGTAGGCATAATTGAAATTAATATTTTGGGGTTTTATTCCAATAGGGGAGTTGCTGTATGTACCGGTAGATATGTCTCTCGTTTTATGACAAGTTACGCATTGCGCGAGATTTGGAAAACGATAATTAGCTGTTTTAGTAGCGCCACCTTCTATAAAACTAATCGACATATTGCTTCCTGCTAAATCCAAAAAAGCTTCGGTTTGCTCATCATTCCAAATATATTCTGCAAAAATCCAACCTTCCGCTTTTCGGATCATGATGCGTGTTTCCATTACTCTACGGGTATTGCTAGGTAAAACGGTATCGTAATAAAACGTTTTAATAATAGCAGCACCAACAGGTAGTTCTATAATTTTACCATCACCATTATAGGTTGCTTTTGTTCCTTCGGGTAACCACACAAAACGTTTTTTATGCGCATAATCCGTAAACAAAGCACTAGCGGGTTCGTAAGGGATTACATTAAGTTCGGGTACCATTTCGACCATAGGCGCTTTGAAAAAATGGTAATCGGATAATTTAGCGTAAGGGACTTGAGTTAGATCAACGGTTACTGGACTCACTTCTACATATTGGTTGTCATCATTGGATGAACAGGAGTAGATTACCAATAAAAAAACGGTCGTAAACAACCCCAAGAATGCGTATTTTTTCATAATCTTTTATTCTATTTCAAAAATAGAAAAAAAAATCGGTAATTCCAACAATAGTAGTCGAATCCGATTTTTTTTACGGTCGATACAAATTATGGAATAGTTTTCTTATTTGAGTTCGACTTTAACCTTATACTTTTCCAAGTTTTTCATAGCGTCGTCTGATTTATAATCAAATTCAACTTCATGTCGGTTTCGGATTTTTCGCGCTTCGATTTGTTGAATGCAATTATAAAAACGGCGGATATCATTTAAATGGGTTAATATCAAACCAGGAACTTCTGTATTTTGTCCGGTTTCATCTTTTGCAACCATCGTAAAATAACTCGAATTGCAATGTTTCGAGTGGCCGGTTTGAATATTCTCAGATTCAACACGAATACCAATAATCATTGAGCTTCGTCCTACATAATTTACGCTAGCTTTCATGGTAACCAATTCGCCAACTTCAATCGGACTTAAAAAATCAACTGTGTCCACTGATGCCGTAACGCAATAATTTCCAGAAAATTTAGAAGCACAGGCAAATGCAATTTGGTCCATTAGCGATAAAATATAACCCCCGTGGATTTTTCCACTAAAATTGGAATAGGATGGGAGCATTAATTGAGAAATTGAAATCCCGGAGGACTTCACCGATTTATAAGTTTTCATCATACTATTGCTTTTCTATTGTATTATGTTCTTCATTGTCTGCGCTATTTATCAAGGAGTCAGGCAAAGCTTTTTTTGCCTTAGCGCCCATTTTTTTCAAACGTTCTACACTGCTGATAAGATTGCCTTTTCCCTCTTTTAATTTATTCATTGCCCCTTCATATTCTACTTTGGCCTCCTCCATTTTTTTACCAATCTTCAATAAATCGCCCACGAATCCTTCAAACTTATCATACAATGCTCCTGCTTGTCGTGCTATTTCTAAGGCATTTTCTTGTTGTTTCTGGTTGGACCACATACTGTTGATTGTTTTCAACGTTGCCAATAAAGTGGTGGGTGTAACAATAACGATGTTTTTTTCAAAGGCCTTATTATAAAGGGTTGCATCCTCATTTAAAGCGAGAGCAAATGCCGATTCTATAGGGATAAATAATAAAACAAAGTCTGGACTTTCCATTTGATATAAGTCAAAATAATTTTTGGCACTTAATTGATCGACATGACGAGTAATCGATAAAATATGATCGCGCAAATGTTGTTTTTTGATTTCCTCTTCATTTTCATTCACATAGCGCTCATAAGCGGTTAATGTTACTTTTGAATCTACTATTATTTTTTTACCATCGGGTAAGGCGATCACTACATCCGGCTGAAATCGTTGCCCTGTTGAAGTCGTTGCGATTTGTTGTGTAAAATACTCCCGATCTTTTTCTAAGCCCGATTTTTCTAAAACACGTTCCAAAACCAATTCGCCCCAATTTCCTTGCATTTTGCTATCGCCTTTTAGTGCTTTCGTCAAGTTTATGGTTTCTTTGGTCATTTGTTCATTCATTTCGCGCAACCCCAGAATTTGTTGGCGTAATGCGGCATTGTTGCCAATACTTTCTTTGTGGGTGTCTTCAACTTTCTTTTCAAATAATTGAATTTTATCTTGTAAAGGCGTTAAGATGTTTTTTAAATTTTCTTTGTTTTGTTCGGTAAACTTGTTGGTTTTTTCTTCTAAAATTTTATTGGCTAAAATTTCAAATTCTTGGGTAAATTTTTCTTGCAATTGTTCAACTTCTATTCGGTATTCTTTGTTTCGATCCAATAGATTATCAAAGTCGGCTTCTTTTTTAGTTAGCTGAATAGTCATGGCTTCACGCTCGTTACGGAGCGTATCTTTATCGGTAGAAAGACTGGAAATTTGCTTTTGTAATTGCTCAATTTGCAAACCCATTTGTCGAATTTGTTCCTCCTTTTGTGCGTTTAAAGCGGTGGATTGATTTTTAGAAAGTAATTTGCCAATAAAAAAACCCAAGCCCAGAAAAATCGGAGATAATAGGATCGGTACTGTCATTTTAAAAAATTTAGTTTATAAAATTACAAAACAAAAAGTGACTTTCAATAGTAGAAATAAATTTCAGAACGGTATTTTTGGACTGAATTTTCGACTATGTTGCATCGGCATTTTTTATTACACAAACCCCACGGCTATTTGAGTCAGTTTATTTATGAAAAAAAACGACATAAAAAGCTGCTGGGCGCATTATACCCTTTTCCAGAAGGAACAATGGCTATAGGTCGATTGGACGAAGATTCTGAAGGATTACTATTACTTACCACCGATGGAATGATGAGTGAATTGATGCGAAGTAATACGGTTGAAAAAGAATATTATGCTCAAGTAGATGGGATGATTACAGACGAAGCCATAGTCATGTTGGCCAATGGTGTTGAAATTGGATTTAAGGGGTTACGGTATACCACAAAACCCTGCAAAGCCCAAATAATTTCAGCATTACCCTCCTGTATTGGGGAAGGTCGTCGTATTCGTGATGCGCGTCATGGGCCTACGAGTTGGATAGCCCTAACGCTTACCGAAGGAAAGTTTCGTCAAGTACGAAAAATGACCGCAGCTGTCGGATTTCCAACACTTCGCTTAGTTCGCGTTAGGGTAGGGAATAATAGGCTGCGTTTCCCATCAGGTGTTGTTGAAGAAGTTTCCAGTTTTTTTTAATTGTACTTAGAATTGATTTATTTGATTGAAGTTAAGATTTGATTTTTAAAAAATATCAATTATTTTTACCAAAAATTTTTGAATCGTTATGAAAAAAATTACCACTCTTTTATTCGTATTAGCTGCGACATTTACGTTCGCACAAGGAGGACCAGTAGGTCATTTGACCATTTTTTCTGAAGATGGAGATAAGTTTTATCTTATTTTAAATGGTGAACAACAGAATGATATTCCACAAACCAATATTCGTATCGAAGATTTGAATCAGCCCTACTACAATGCGCGTATTCAATTTGAAGATAAAACCCTTATGGATATTACCACTAATAATATGATGATTGCTGATGTTGACGGAATCATGTCGGATGTAACGTATAAAATTAAACGCGATAAAAACAAAAAAGGGAAAATGAAAATGAACTATTTTTCAGCTATTCCTGTTCGTCCCGATTTTGTGCCGCCATCCAATGTTTATGTTGTACATTATGGACAACCACGACCTGCACCCACGCAAACCGTTGTTGTTCAACAGCCTGCTCCAGTTCGAGGCGGTACGGTAACACAAACTACCACAACCACTACGACTATGGGAGGTGATACTGTAAATGCAAATGTTAATATTGGAGGAATTAATATGGGAATTTCGATCAATGACAATATGGGAGTTGGCAGCGTTTCACAAACCACCACCACCACTTCATCTTCTACCCATGTTAGTCATAGCGGTCATCATGATGAAGATTTTCCAAATCCAAGACCCGTACAAGCAACACCCGTAGGTTGTCCAAGTAGAAGTTGTATGCGTCCTGCCGATTTCAATGCGGCTTTAAGTACTCTTAGAAATCAAGCATTTGAAGACTCAAGAATGAAAACGGCTAAACAAATTATTGCAGCAAATTGTTTGAATGTAGATCAAGTAATGCAGATTGCCAATTTATTTTCCTTTGATGATAATAAATTAGAATTTGCTAAATTCGCTTATGATTATTGTATCGAGCCCCGAAACTATTTTAAATTAAATGGAATTTTTAGTTTTAGTTCAAATGCCGATGAATTGTCAGATTATGTTCAAAGTCGACAATAATTTTCTTATATAAATTAAAAAGCTGTTCCTCGGAGCAGCTTTTTTTATTTAAAACTAAATCGTCCTTTAGATGCATCAAATTGGATCGACGCATCTTGAAAAAGAGTGTTGAAAATACCGGAGCTAATGTGATTGCATGGTTGGTCCAATACCACTTTTCCTTCGGTCATGACCAACATTTCATCCGACAATTGAATGGCTAAATCAATATCGTGGGTACTAAATAAAATACATTTTCCGGTTTCTATAGCCAGTTTTTTTAACAATCGAAAAACACTTACTTTATGCACTAAATCCAAATGGGTGGTTGGTTCATCCAAAACCATCCAAGGTGTATTTTGTGCAAGAGCACGTGCAATTAAAACACGTTGCAGTTGACCATCACTAATGGCATAGTGTTTTCGGTCAAGAAAGGATTCAACTTCAGTAAGCCGAATTGCATTGTTAATTTGGTTTTTATCGTCTTCCGAAAGTTGCCCCAACCAATTGGTGTAGGGTTGGCGTCCTAATGCAATCAATTCATATACCGTTAAATTGCTCATAGGAATTTTTTCCGTGAGTACGAGCGCTAACTCTTGGGCACGAACTTGAGGAGATAGCTGAGCAAAGGGTAGATTATTCAATCGTACTTCTCCTTCTATTGCAGGTTGAAGCCCACAAAGCGTTCGAAGTAGTGTTGATTTCCCAACCCCATTGGGTCCGACTAAACTAATTAATTTCCCTGCATTTAATTTGATATTGATACCTGAAGCCAAAACCAATTTTTCGGTTTTAGAAGGATAGCCAATAGCTAAATTCGAAGTAGTGATTATCGCTTTATCCATTACAAAATACTTCTTTTGCGTACCATTAACCAAATTACTATAGGTGCACCCAATAAAGAGGTTATTGCATTAATTGGTAGGGTAAAATTGAATCCAGGGAGTTGTGCAATTGTGTCGCAAAACAACATGATAATGGCGCCCAACAGTAAAATAGCTCCAAATAAAATTCGGTGATTACTAGTTTGAAACAACAATTTGGCTAAATGGGGTATTGCTAAGCCAATAAACGCAATCGGACCCGCAAATGCGGTAATACTTCCGGAAAGGAGGCAAGTAGCCCAAATGATAATTAGTCGTGTTCGTTTAACATTAATGCCCATGCTGGATGCATAATTTTCACCCAATAATAATCCGTCTAAAGCTTTGATAACCAGCAAGCTCATAAATAATCCTCCCGCTAAACAAACCGCTAATAGACTAATATTACCATAAGTTAAGTTGCCAATATTTCCCATGCTCCAAAACGTGAAGCGCTGCAGTTCTTCTGCTGAACTAAAATAACTTAACACGCTTACTATTGCAGAAGTGAAACTTCCAAACATCAAACCGACAATTAATAGTCCAGCCGTATCTCTTAATTTACGAGAAACCATCAGTACTAGGAGTAAGACAATAAAACTTCCTAAACAAGAGGCCGTCACGATGCTGTATGACGAACTGAAAAAACTGCGTAAAGAAACCGGTAACACGGATGCGCCTAAAATCACAAAAGCTACCCCAAGACTCGAACCCGAACTCAGTCCAAGCACATAGGGACCTGCCAATGGATTTCGAAACAATGTTTGCATGAGTAAGCCACAAGTTGAGAGTCCCATACCAACAATAATTGCAGTTATTGCTTTGGGTAAGCGAAAGTGTATAATAATATAATCCCAAGTAGCTTTTTGGGTAGTTCCACCCGTTAAACTTTTGATCACTTCTTTAATGGGAATAGTAACCTGACCGACCATTAAATTGGTTAGCAAAGCCAATACGAAAACAATTCCCAGGCCTATAAATAAATTTCGATACCGTTGAAATGATGTCACTATTCGAGTTTTACAAAAAAGTAAGGTCGATACGAAGGTAATAATTCTGGATGGAGTATTTTTACTAAATCTTTTAAAACCAAGTCGGGTCGACTGGGTGCTAACTCATAATACAAACTCCCACCTGTTTTTCCTTTTTTTCGGTTAAAAGTATACAACTGATTGTTTTGAAAGGCTTTGAACTGCGCGTAATGTGGATTGCTGGCTTGCATATCGATACGGCTATTGAATTGTCCTGAGGTAATCCAGAGATTGGCTTGTTTCCCCTTTTCAAATACCGATTCAAACGAAAGGGATAAGCTCCCTGTTCCTTTTGTTGCATTCCATAAATAATTTCCATGGGCTTCTTTTATCAATTGACTTCCCCAGCTATCGCCTTTGGGAAGGTACCATTTTCCTTCAAAAATATCTCCTGCCAAAACGGTAGTTTTTTGTTTGGCTTTTGCAGCAAGCGCTTTGGTTTTGAGATAGTCTTGTTCAATTTTTCTAAAAATAGCAGCTGCCTTTTTTTGTTGATTATACAGTGCTCCAAAAAATTTAATCCATTCGGCTCTGCCTAGTGGGGTTTGTTCATTCCAATCGCCATTAAGGATTACTTTTAAACCACTTTTCTGGATGTTATCCAAAGTTGGATTGGAATTATCAATGCCATACCCTACCACTACATCGGGTTGCAGGTCAATTAGAACTTCGGTGTTTAGGGTCTGATTTGATCCCAATTCTTTCACTTTCCCTTGCTCGATGCGTTGACGCACCCGATCAGAAGAAATGTAATCCAAATTAGGAAACCCAACAAGGGAATTGACTTCATTCAACATTTCTAATGAAGGAATATGTGTGGTAGAAGTAACTACCATTTTTTTGACGGGAATCGTAATTGCACTATAATTTTTTAAGGTGTCAGGGAGCGTAACTCCTTTTTTGTGGAGCACATAATGGTAGGCTTTTTTAGCATTCGGCCAAGGATTTCGAACGGTTACCCACGTGAAATTATCAAAGTTTTCTATTGAAAATCCGTTGGCATAGTGCACCGTGTTTTTTGGTTGAACAGTCAATTCGTTTGCTGTTTCCGTTTTACATTGGACACAAAGCAAAATAAAAAATACCCATACAATTAAAAAGCGTTTCTGTACCATCGAGTTTTTTTGCAAAAGTAGCTATTTTTTGGGGTCTCATCGAATTTGAAAGTAGCACTATGTGTTTAAAAAAAAAGTTACTCTATTTTAGATCCTAAATTTTGATTTTAGAATTCTATGTTTTGTATAAAATATAATTTAACTTTGCAGCTGTATTTCGGTTGGGTAAGCACGTCTGTGTTTATCCATTAAAAGGGAATCAGGTACTTAATTATTTTAAATTTTGAATTCTAAATTTTAAATTTAGTATAGTTTATAATTCCTGAGCTGTACCCGCAACTGTATGCTATACTGCTTTTCATTACTACGTTGCCATTGTTCGTTAGAACGAGAAGGCCAATGACAAGACGCAAGCCAGGAGACCTGCCGCAATATACGGAGTATCAAACTTTCGGGAATAAAAGTTTGGGTATGGGTAAAACTATACTTTTTTCCCAGTAGTAGTAATTTTTAGGGAACAAAAATGAACACCAAAGAATGGGGTATGGGTGCTATTATGGTACTTATATCAACGTTGACTTATGGTCAACAAACCGAATCGTCTTCAGTCAATCAATTGGATGAGGTAGTCGTATCAGACACAAAATTTGCACAAAGCAAAGAAAAATCAGGACGTGTCATTGTGAAGATTTCACAGGAAGAATTAAAAAAACGCAGCGGTCAAAACTTAGCACAAGTTATAAACAGCGTTGTCGGTGTTGAAATTAATGGAAGTCAGAGTGCCAATGGTAAAAATTTAGGGTATTACATTCGTGGGGGGCGCAACCAACAAGTATTAATTTTAATTGATGGAAACCCAGTGACTGATCCGTCAGGGATTAGTTTTGAGTTTGACCTACGTTTGATTGCGGTAGACCAAATTGAGAGCATTGAAATAATGAAAGGTGCTGCAAGTACGCTATACGGTACAGGAGCCGCGGCTGCCGTGATTAATATTACCACTAAATCGGCTGGAAAGCGTGTGCTTCAAGGAAATGGATACATTAATATCGGTTCAAACAATTCGCAACAACAAAGCACGATCAACGGACAAGAATTCAATCAAGGTTTTTCGGCAAGCGGAACCTCAGGGGCCTTCAATTACTCGGCTGCGATAAACAGTACAGAAAGTGGAAATCTATCCCAACTCGCTCCACCTACTGGTCAGACCTATGAAGAAGATCGATTTTCGCGCTTAAATATTTCTGGTAAATGGGGTTGGAAAGTGAATTCAAAATTGCGTTTTGACCTCTTTGGAAGTCAGGATAAAATTCAGAACGCTTATGATCAAACTTTTGACAACACAGGAACTGGCGATACACCCCTTAATACGACTACTTCAAAACAAGAACGTTTTGGATTTGCTCCCACGTTTACCTATACGAAAGGCGTTTTAAAAATTAATGCTGCATACACCAAAATAAGTCGGATGTATGATGAATTCAACAGTTGGACGAGTCAAGTTGATCAGTCCAATTATGAGGGGCGCTCTGCGGTAATTGATGCTTTTAATAAGTATAATGTGAATAATAATTTTTTTGTAATTGCGGGTGTGAATTATCAGTTTCATGATATGAATGCACAAACGCCTTTTGGCTCAATTAGCGAAGCAGAAACAAAGTTTACTATGATTGATCCCTATCTAACAGCGGTTTGGAATTCGAATTTTGGATTAAATATCAATGCAGGTACCCGATTGAATCACCATAGTGCTTATGGAAATCAATGGGTATACAATATAAATCCATCCTATCAATTCAAAAAAATGCCCTTAAAAATTATCTCATCGATTAGCACTGCCTATGTAACACCTAGTTTATACCAATTGTATTCGCAATATGGAAATAACACGCTTCAACCCGAATCAAATGTAACGGGTGAAGTTGGATTTGAAGTCCAATTATTTAAGAAAAAAATGGTTTTTACAGCGGTAGGTTTTTATCGGGAGCAAACGGATAGTTTTGGGTTTTTTACTAATCCAATTACCTTTCAATCCAACTACATTAATATTGATGGGTTGAATAAAGTTAAAGGGGTAGAAACCAATTTGGATTATCAATATAACAAATACGTAAACCTAACAGCGAATTATACGTTTACACAAGTAGATTTTGCATTAAATCGTTTAATTCCGAAACACAAGGCCACTATTGGAGTTGAAATTACCCCATCTTCACGTTGGCTTTGTACGTTAAATTACCAGTATACTGATGGCCGTCGTGATTTGTTTTTTGATGGAATTACTTTTGCAACCGTACCTGTTCAATTAGAATCGTACCAACTTTTGAACAGTGTAGTCCAATATGAGGTAATTAAAAATCAATTGACCTTTTTTACTTCGGCAACGAATCTTTTAAATGAAGATTTTACGGAAAGTGTAGGGTATACAACCCGAGGAAGGAATTTTCGTATCGGAATTAATCTTACGTTATAAAATTTTATTTTCAGTTATAGAACAATTGCTCCAATTCGGGTAACCGGGTGGAGCATTTTTTTTGAAAAAAAATAACGTTCCTTTGTAACAATAAAGTTTACCATTCGTCTTTCTTAAATAAACCGGTTTTTACCATGCAACAAAATGATTTTGTTCAGCTAATCAACCCTTTTAAAGGTAAGGTTTTTCGTTTAGCGAAACGGTTGTTGGTGAGTACAGAAGAGGCAGAAGATGCAACGCAAGAAGTGCTGGTAAAATTATGGACAAGAAATAAATCCTTATCCGATTTAAATAGTGTTGAGGCAATGGCGATGACCATGACACGCAATTATTGTTTGGACCAATTGAAATCAAAACGGGCAGGTAATTTGAGTATTGTTCACGAAAACTACCGCGATGGGCAATCTGGATTACAGCAAAAAGTAGAAGATTGCGATCAATTGCTGTGGGTAGAAAAAATAATCAATGCATTACCCGAGCAACAACGTTTAATTATCCAAATGCGCGAAATAGAGGGCTATGAATTTGAGAAGATTGCTACTGTATTAGGAATGCAAGAAACAGCGGTTCGAGTAGCATTATCAAGGGCCCGAAAAGTTATACGAACACAAATGATGCAAATTGAAAATTATGGAATGGAATGATAGCGTGATAAAACAATTACTGGAAAAGTATTTTGATGGAACAACTACGCTTGAAGAGGAAAACGTATTGAGATCCTACTTCACATCTCCTAATGTAGCACCCCATTTGGAATCGTATCGCAGTTTATTTGTGTATTTCAAGCAAGAACAAAACGTACAATTTGACCAGGATATTCATTGGACAAGCATACGATCCAAGCGGTATTATTGGTTAATTGCGGCAAGTGTTGCAATCTTGATTGGAGTGGGAACTCTTTTTACTCCAATGACTGAACAATCAACTGCGGAGCTGGCCCAAACGGATTTGGGGACCTATACAACACCAGAAGAGGCCTATGTAGCAACTCAAAATGCTATAGCTTTGATGGCGGGGCATCTCAACACAGGAATCGAAAGTATGGAATACTTAAACGAATATGAGCAATCGAAGAATTTAATATTTAAAAAATAATCAGTAGAAAATGAATCCTATTATGAAAACAAACGTAAACGCTAGTGTAATGCTTATTCAGAAGCGATTTGCATTATGGATTGTATTGTTTGCCGTAAATTGTATGTCTGCACAGTCCATTTTTGAGAAGTTTGACAACCAAGATGATATCCGTGCGGTGATTGTCAACAAAAAGATGTTTGCCTTAATGGGCAAAATGGAAGTAAAAGATAAAGACGGTCAACAGTTTTTAAATTTGATTAAAAAGTTGGACAATTTACGCGTGTTTGTCACCTCAAACGATAAACGGGCCAACGAAATGAAAGCAGAGGCCATGAAGTATATCAAAACCGCAAGTTTGGATGAATTGATGCGCATTGCAGAAAAAGGAAAATCGGTTCGCATTTATGTTCGCTCTGGGGCTAATGAATCACAAGTAAAAGAACTGTTAATGTTTATTGAGGGCGCCGGTAAAGAAGAATCGGTTTTAATGTCCTTAACCGGAAGTTTTGAATTGGATGAGTTGACCACATTAACAGAGAAAATGAATATTCCGGGTGGTGACGTATTACGAAAAGCAAGTAAAAAATAGTTACAATGAACACCACTTTACGATTAACCTACAGCGTTCTCGCTTTGTTGAGTTTGGCGCTATATGGATGCCATTCAGAACCTTCAATGCAAAAATATTTTGTGGCACACCAGCAAAAGCCAGGCTTTAGCGTGTTTGACATTCCTTCGAGTGTAATTAATACGGAGAAAGCGCAATTAACTGCGGAACAGAAACGTGTATTGGGAACCTTTAAAAAACTGAATGTTTTGTTTTATAAAGCCGACCCTAAAAACCCGAAGGTAATGGATGATGAACAACAACAGGTGCGACAAATTTTGAAAGACACTTTGCAATACCAGCCGTTGATTAAATTTGGATCTGGAAAAGAGGGGGGATCCATTAGTTTTGTTGGTACCGAAGATCATGTGGATGAGTTGATTTTATTCGGCAGTAAAAAAGCGGGGGGATTGGCCGTTATTCGAGTTTTAGGCGATAATATGAATCCTGCAGACGCAATGACGTTATTATCGGTGTTGCAAAATTCAGAAGTTAATTTACAACAACTCGAACCGTTGAAAGATATCTTGAAGCCCTAAGAGAGTAGTTAGTTATTTAAAAAATCCCGGTACTGAAAGGTATCGGGATTTTTAGTTTATGATTTGAAATATTTCAACGGTACAACGAGCATTCCAAAACATTCGCCATGTTCTTTTCCAATATGTTTATGGTGCATTTTATGGGCTCGACGCACTGCTTTTGCATACCGATTGTTTGCTTTACGAAAAAGCTTAAAGCGTTGATGGATAAAAATATCATGGACCAAAAAATAGGTAAGACCATAGGTGAAAATTCCGAGTCCAATAGCCAATCCAACTGCTAGAATTTGATTTTGCCATAAAAGAAAAAACACAATACTAACTACGGCATAAAAAATAAAAAAAGCATCATTTCGCTCAAACCAAGAATCGTGATCCTTTTTATGATGATCGGCATGTAACGACCATAAGAAACCATGCATGATATATTTATGCGTAAACCAAGCCATGAATTCCATCATGAAAAAGGTGAGGAAGAAAACTAAAAAATGAACCCACATAATTATAAAATATTTAATCTATACGATACATAACAACGCGCTAATAATCCAATTTTTTGATAATCGGGAACACGAATTCGTGTTGTGCGAATTTCCATTGAAGGTGTGCGTTTTAATTTGGTCAATAATTTTTTGTAGTAAATATACGCGGTATAAACCCCAAATTTAGCTTCTAAAGGCAATTTAACAATTCCGAGATAAGCTGCTTCAAAATCGGCTTCAATATCTTGAATGATCTCTGCTTTTGCTTGCTCATCCAGTTGATTTAAATCGGTATTTGGGAAATAAGTTCGACTTAAACCTTCAAAATCAGCCTTTAGATCCCTTAAAAAGTTTACCTTTTGAAATGCCGATCCCAAACGCATTGCCGCTTCTTTCAATTCATCGTATTTTTTTTCGTCGCCATTAACAAAGACCATCAAGCACATTAAACCCACTACGTCGGCAGAACCATAGATATATTCTTGGTATTCAGAATAGGTTTTATAATTGCTCTTGTATAAATCCATTTTCATACTTTTCATGAAAGCCGCTATCAAATGGTTGGGTATATTGTATTGGTGTACAGTTTTTTGAAACGAATTCAAGATAGGGTTAAGACTGATACGGTCATTTAAAGCATGTTCTAAATCCTTTTCAAAACGCTCAAATAAAGTAACTTTATCATAATCATGAAAGGTGTCAACAATTTCATCCGCAAAGCGAACAAAACCATAAATATTGTAAATATCTTGACGAATAGAAGGCGCCAGCATTTTGACAGCCGTAGAAAAAGAAGTGCTGTAAGCCTTTGTCGTAGTGCGACTGCATTCGTAAGAAACAAGATCAAATAGCGATTTCATGAGATGAACGTTTAGTTGTATTTTTCAATTAATTCGGATACTAATTTTCCAGATATTAGCGAAGGAGGAACACCGGGTCCGGGAACCGTTAACTGTCCCGTAAAATAAAGATGTTTCACCTTTTTACTTTTCAATTTGGGGCGTAAAAATGCGGTTTGTAAAAGGGTGTTTGCCATTCCATAAGCATTCCCTTTATAGGAATTATAGTCGTTAATGAAATCATTTACACAAAATGATTCTTTAAATAGGATATGTTCGCGAACGGACTGTTCCGTTAGTTGTTCCAATCGGGTGATGATTTTATCAAAGTAAAGTTCCCGTAAGGCTTCTGTATCTTCTAAATCGGGCGCTAAAGGAATGAGAAAAATAGCAGCTTCTTGACCGACAGGTGCCACATTATCATCTGTTTTGGATGGAAAACTAGCATAAAATAAAGGTTCTTTAGGCCATTCAGGATGATCATAAATAGCTGCGGCATGCGCATCAAAATTCACATCGAAAAAAAGACTGTGGTGTTCGACACGGTCCAATTTTTTATTTAAACCGACATAAAAAAGTAAGGAAGAAGGCGCAAAAGTACGCTTATTCCAATACGATTCTGAATACGCTCGATACTGAGGTTCTAGCAATTGTTCAGAATGGTGGTAATCGGCACCCGAAAGCACAATATCTACTTCTTTTAAGCTTCCATTCACCCAAACTCCTGTTGCTGTTTTTTGAATTACTTCAATTTTAGTAACGGGTGCATTCGTGTGAATCGTAACACCTAGTTCACGGGCTAATTGTTCCATCCCTAAAATCACCGAGTACATTCCGTTTTTTGGATGCCAAGTTCCTAATCCAAAGTCGGCAAAATTCATAAAACTATAAAAGGAGGGCGTATCGGAGGGTTTTGCACCTAAAAAAAGTACGGGGAATTCAAGGATAGCGATCAGCTTTGGATTTTTAAATATTTTTCGAATATCGCGAGAAATATTGCTAAAAAACTGTCCAACTCGAGTTGCTGTTTGCAAAGTAATCAGTTCTAGAGGGGATTCACCGGGGCGGTATACCAAATCTTTAATTGCAATATCATAGTTGTCCTGAGCTATTTTCATGAATTCTTTTAAACGACGCCCAGCCCCTTTTTCATGCGATTCAAAAGTAGCCGCAATTGTATCGAGATGATCACCTATAGTTATAAAATCACGAATCCCAAAATAAACTTGATACGCGGGATTAAGTTTGATTAGCTCATAATAATCGGAGGGTTTTTTGCCAAAATCAGCAAAAAAACGTTCAAAAACATCGGGCATCCAATACCATGTTGGACCGATATCAAAAGTGAATCCATCCCGTTTCAGTTGACGCGCACGACCACCAATCGTATTATTTTTTTCGTAGATAGTTACGGTATTGCCTGCTTTTGCCAAATAGCACGCAGCGGCTAATGACGAAAACCCAGATCCTAATATTGCTATTTCTTTTCTCATATTGTTTAACAAATATACTAAAAAGTTAAACAATATTAAATCTTTAAGAAAATTTTACAATTGTCCGAGTAGATCAGTTATTGATTGGAAGATCTTGGTAGTATAGTTAACGTTTTGTTTTGAAATATTTTCTGTCATACGACCGATGAGCCATAATTCATTTTGCTCGTTGCCGGTAGCTTTTTCAAGTTCTTTAACGTAATCGTTGACTTCTTCAATATTAGGCTCTACAGTAATGTAACCAACAAAAGTAATGCAAGAAAAATAGTTCTTTACATCGGTAAGATTGTCAACGGGGACGCTTTCACCTAAATAAACAGTGTGATATCCTCGGTAATTTAATTCATAATTGAGGTACATTAACCCCAATTCATGTATTTCGTTTAAAGGTAAGAATAAAACAAATATCCTGTCCTCATGTAAGGCAGGTTTTTTAATTACTTCTTCTGTATTGATTAGTAATTTTAACTTGATGAGGTAACTAATAAAATGTTCATGTGCAGGGGTAATGGTATCTGACTGCCACAACTCACCTAATTCTTCCATGAGTGGAATAAAAACTTCGAAAAATACTTCATTGAAGCTTTTTTCTGACAATAATTCATCGTAGGTTTCAAAAAACAACTTTTGATCAAAATTCATCATCGCCAATTTGAAAGCACTAATGGCATGATGTTTTGCACTTTTTTGAGAAATTATACCGCGAACTTTCTCTTTGATTTCTTCATCACTTAAGGTGGAAATTTTAGAGATTTTATAGCCATAATCATGCAATAAAGTGATGTTAAGCAGTTTTTGTAGTGCATTCGTATCATAATACCGAATATTCGTATCGGTTCGCATGGGTTCAAAAACATTGTATCGTTTTTCCCAAATACGTATGGTGTGGGCCTTGATACCGGATAAGTTTTCGAGGTCTTTGATACTGAAAGTGCTTTTGATGCTATTCATCGAATTATTGTTTTGTTTAACAAATGTATGTAAAATATTAAACAAAAAGAAAAAAAACAATGTTTTTTAATAAATTAACTCAATTGATAAATCCTAACTATGCCATTGCTTAAATTGAAATAGATTTATTTCCAAAAGTTTCAATTAAATCAATACTTAATTTAATTGTTCTTTAATTAGTGATGCCGCTTCTAAAGCCGCCTCTTTTGGTTGATAGGATGTATCACTTATTCCCGAGATTACTCGGGTAATATCATGATCGACTTTCCCATGATTTTTCCAAGTAGAAGCATTAGCAGTTGTTATATATACTGAAAAATTTCGATGCATTGTCCCGGGACGTTCACCAATAATATGAATAATACAGTGTTTTTGTGAAGCTTCATACCCAAAAAGTTCTTCCCCAATTTGATAACCCACCCGTACTCGCCCATTTTTAATTACAATTGGATTTTCAGCAATTGTTAAATTAAGAGCATTTATATTTTGATAAAGCGCTGGAAGAAAAGTTTCTAAATGACCTTCATCCATAATCGATCGCGAATTTAAACCTTCAGAAATGACAATTTGAACATCGGGTTTCTGACTTTTAATTTTCTGACTAAGGTTTTGAATAACCGATAAGCCTTCGGGTGCTAGTCGTTCACCACGGGTGGGGTGATACACATAGTCGATTCTGTCTACAGCCATTGTAGCAACTATAACAGCATTTTTTATGGAGCGTAGATAGGATGCTTCCCATTCGGTCCATAAGCAGTATTTTGCATCCTTATAAAGTGCGTGAATTTCTGCATTCAATGACGGTTCAGGCAACCAAATCTGCTCTCCAAAGCCTTCTGCAATTGGGACACCGCGTTTACGAATACGATCGATAGCTGCTTTACCTTCCATCAGTATAGCTGCATCACTTCGCTTATCACCTTTTGCTTGACGGTATTTTAAATAAACGGCATTTGGTTGTCCAAAAAGTGTTGTAGGTTTATTGTCTTCTCCAATAATTCCAATTCGTTTGAAAAACGCCCACATAGCATCATTTACTTTGTAACCAAATTGTTCACGGATGCGAACATGATCGGAGAATGAAGTGGTGAGGTAACTTAGCATTGGATCGTTTTTGGTAGGTAATGCCATTAAATATGCAGGATTTGCAGGCATTATTTGATCGATACACCAATCGAGATCGTCAAGTGTTACATCCATGTGTAGTGTGGTGCAAATGTCAAGTCCAATTGTTAGCCCGTGAAGTTTTCCCATTACAAGATCCTCCAAGCAACACCGAACCAGTTGTTCTTTTGTACGAAACACTTCAGGTCCGATAAATCCTGCTACATCATTAACAAACACCCATGGCTCTATTTTAGAAGTGTTTTTGGAATACATACGTTGCTTAAGTGCCCTAACAAAACCATATTTTCTAGACTCATGAACCACCATATCAAAACCTTCACTATGCCCATTCGTAGCATCTGCTCCTTGACCTGTTTCGACATAGAGACCGTATTGATGGTCACTTCGCGCATCAACATGGGATTTCATTTTTTCAATAGTAACATCAAAAGTTTGATTGGCGGCAACGGTACCTGCTAAACTTTGAAACCAAACACCTGTAGTTCCGGGTTGTTTATGTTCTACCCGCGATTGAATATCGATATGTGATAATACACAGTTGGGGAGAGTGTTTTCCAATTCGAAGGTAACTAAGATATCATGAAGTGCTGCTTCAATTTTTGCCACCATTTCTAAATCACCAGATACCGGGTTAGTGCCAAGTACAAGATCGCCAACACCATACGACCATGCATTAAATATCTGCCAAATAATATCTTCGATGTTATCGGTTGGTGAATTCGGTTGTATCCGTGCACTTAAATACCCTTTACCCCCAATTTTACTATTTGGTAATTGATTAAATACCTTATTACTTATTTGCGTTAGTTCCTGGTTGGACATCAGTTTTACAACCATAGCAATGGTATCACTTGTAAGTGAAGGCATTATGGCTTTGATTGATTGTTCATCCGACTTTAATAAAAATGCTTTGAGTTCCCCAAACGTCATATTCGTAACCGACACATCAAATTGGGTGGTGCTCTGAATTAACTCGAAAAGTTCGTCATTAAAAACCGGTTTTTTGTTAAAAGCCGCAAGTTTTGTATTAGCTATAAGTTCTCGAGCTATGGTTCTGTCTGTTTGATTTGAAGCGGCAATTCCAAGAATAGCATCACCTTCTTTGAATTCGTTAGCTGAACCTATTAATTGCTTGTAAAAATTTGAGTCAAAGCTGCCTTTAATTCGATCAATATATTCAAATATGTCTTCGTTTTTTAATGAGTCCTTTAGATTTAATACTGTAGGAGTAGATTGAATTTTTGAAGCACGAACATTTGATTTTAAAAGGAGTAATGAAGAACTTAATAAAGCTAATTGTGTAAAAAATTCACGACGATGAATCGTATTGCTCGGGGTTTTATCGATTTGGACCGACGGTTTTATGTAATTACTATTTTTTTTCATTATCGTATAGAACTACGGTTACGGTTTTTATAAATCCTGATTAAAATGGTTGCTTTAAAAATGCAACTACTTTTTAGTAACCCCAGCTATTATTCGCAATGGTGCTCCACTTCCTTTACCAATTTTCATGGGTAGCGCTACTAGGTAAATGTTTTTCGAGGGTAGCTTATCGAGATTAGCAAGATTTTCAAAACCAGGTTTATTACTTCCAAGTAATATCTGATGGGTTTTAAAGTCTTTGGATTGCCCATAATCTAGACTCGGAGTATCCAAACCAAAAGCTTTGATTGATCGTTCTTTAATTAACCAAGTCGTAGTTTTTGGATCAATTCCTGGAAAATGCAATTCGGGTATGGCTTCAATGCCCGTTTTTGAAGTTCCAAAATAATTTTTTCTATCGGGATAATAGGAACCATATCCAGTTCTAAATAAAATAATAGTATTTTTTTCAATCTCCCCATTTATCTTTTCCCATGCAGTAATGTCATCAATAGTTATTTGATAATCTCGGTTGGCTAGTGCATTTTTTGATACATCTATAACTACAGCGTTACCTGTCAAATTTTTTAAAGGCAATTGGTCTACGGTGTATTTATCTTTTGCAAAATGAATGGGGGCATCCAAATGTGTTCCACCATGTTCTGGTGCGCAAATAGAGTAGGAAGAATAGTAATAGCCAAGCGGAGTAAGTCCATCGGCATCTGTATGATGAATGAATTTTGTGAGATTGTTAGGCCAGTACAATGTCGTACTATCAAAACTGTAGGTTAAATCAATCCACTCAAGTTCATTTAAATTAAATTCTTTATCTGATTCTTTGTGACAGGAAATTAGAAAAAGGCTCGAAAGTAATAGAAAGTATTTCATTTGGTTTATTTATTTGGTTTGCATTTACAAATTTAAATGGATTACTCTAATTTTAAAGTTTACAATTTAAATTTACCAAATATACTTGATTTTATTTGTGAGCCACACAAGACAAAAAATCAATACCCTAATAACAACCTTATTTTAAATTTGTTTCACCGAAGGGATGCTGCTTTGCAGCTTTGGTAAAGTGTTTCTTTCACGATGGGATTCTGCTTCGCAGTTCCCACAAAGCTCCGCTTTTTTGAAGGGATGCTGCTTCGCAGTTCCCACAAAGCTCCGCTTTTTTGAAGGGATTCTGCTTTGCAGTTCCCACAAAGCTATGCTTTCCAAAGGGATGCTGCTTTGCAGTTCCCATAATGCTCCGCTTTGAAAATCCTAATAATAAAAAAATACGCTCAAGCGAGCTTGGCGTATTTTTTTTCTATTAGAATTTATTCGTGACCACGATGGGATTCGAACCCATACGCTTTGCAGCACCACCCCCTCAAGATGGCGAGTCTACCAATTTCTCCACGTGGCCTAAATAAAAAAAGTCATTCGCAAGCGAACAACTTTAAGTGTGACCCGACTGGGGCTCGAACCCAGGACCCCAACATTAAAAGTGTTGTGCTCTACCAACTGAGCTATCGAGTCAGTGCATTTGATTTTGTTTTGACTAAAGGTCATTGTGACCCGACTGGGGCTCGAACCCAGGACCCCAACATTAAAAGTGTTGTGCTCTACCAACTGAGCTATCGAGTCAATAACATTTCTTGAATGCGGGTGCAAATATAAGACGTTAAAATTTATTTTTCAAGGCAATTTTATTATAAATTTACCTTTTTTAAAAAATCAACCTCAATGCCTTAATTATTAAGGATTTACTCTATGCGGAAAGTGGTTTTAACGGGTTATATGGGCTCTGGAAAGTCGGTAATTGGCGCACATTTAGCTCTTCAATTAGGTGTGCCTTGGATTGATTTGGACGCAGCGATTGAAAAAACGACGGCACTTTCTATTGCAAATCTTATGGCTACGCGCGGTGAATTATATTTTCGGAAAATTGAGCATCAAATCCTTACCGATTTATTACAAACTGAACATGAATTTGTGCTAAGTCTGGGCGGTGGTACCCCATGCTATTATGAAAACTACAAGTTGTTATCCCAAGTTGAATCCTTTTTTTTAAAAGCAACTGTCCCCACACTAGTTGAACGTTTATTACCTGAACGCCATGAACGACCACTGTTAGCAAATTTGGCCGATTCTGAACTCGAGGAATTTATTGCCAAACACTTGTTTGATCGCAATTTTTATTACATGCAATCCAAATATAGTATTGCCACTGATGGTAAATCGATTGCCGAATTGGTTGCCGAAATTACAAAGCTGTTAGCTTAAAACAGCATAGGATGTGTCCGCTTCAAATACCACAGCTACATGTTCTTTTGAAGAAGTTGATAATGAAATTCCTTTAAAATCGACTTTAATCGGGAATTGTTTATGATTACGATCAACTAAAACGGCCGTTTTGAATTTTTTTAAGGGGACATCCAAGAAGTGTTTAACTCCATACATTAGCGTGCTTCCCGAATTAAGCACATCATCAACTAAAACAATGCCTTTGTTTGTATATTCTGAGGGTTGCAAAGAGGTTGCAACGGCTGCTAACGGGTTTTGTTTGTCGAGTGTAACTTCACATAAAATAATTTTCAATGGCGCAATCGTTGCTAGTGTTGCTGCTATTTTTTGTGCGAAAACAAATCCATTCGAAGCAATACCTGCAATAACAACCGTTTCTTCTTCCACAAAAGTTTCATAAATCTGGTACGCTATTCGCTTGATTTTATGTTCGATTTCCTGGTGACTGAGAATGATGTTCTGACTCATAATGGTGAAGTAAGTTATTTTTTGATAAAGATAAAAAAGAGTTCGTTGCCTTTACGGGGTCCAATCGAATTATAGGCAGTCTCCAATGTTTTTATTTCAAATGCCGATGAAAACCGCGAAATGTATTCTGTTTGTGACCCACCAAATGGAGGCCCTGATTGGTCTAGGGGAAATTGAAACAATAAACCGATTAATTTTCCACCCTGTTGCAATAAATCCAACATTTTATCAACATAACGATTTCGCAACTGAGGATCTAGGGCACAAAAAAAAGTTTGTTCAATAATGAGGTCATACTTACCTGAATGCTCAAAAAAGTCACCATGAATTAGATGTTTGTCACCAATTAAAGGGAGTCGTTGTTGGATATTTTTAAGGGGTTGTGATGCGTAATCCAGTATAAAAGAATGTGTAAAACCTTCCTGGATTAAGTATTCAAATTCGTACCCATTTCCACCACCGGGTAGTAAAATACGTACCGATTTGTCGGTCAATTGATCGATATAATCCTTTAATGGAGTAGTTATCGTACCAACATCCCAACCGGTTTCGTTGTTTTGATATCGGTTTTCCCAATAATTTCTATTCAATGGTGTCGTCATCCCAGTTGTTTTCTTCTAATTCATCTAGATCGCGTCGGTCTTTTTTGGTCGGTCTACCTGTGCCTGCCCGACGGTAGTGTTCTTTTGATAAGCGTAGCATTTCTAAATGGGCAAACGCTTCAGGAGGAGTGTTGTCTTTGCAATATACCGTAACTAGTTTTGCACCAACTCGATTAAGTGGTAGGTCTAAAACCGAAATTTGATAGGTAATTTGATCCTTGCGAAAGCTAATCGAATCGCCTGGATACACCTCCCGAGAGGCTTTACAAACCTGGCTATTTACGGAAACTTGATTTTTTTTACAAGCTTCTGTAGCCATATTTCGTGATTTGTAATAGCGAACACACCAAAGGTATTTGTCGACTCTCATAAAATGGTAAAAACTACGTTAAATAGTTTACAAAAATAAATCAATATTGTATCTTGCACCCTAAAAGTTTTGAAAAAATGCAATTGAAATTATCCGGATTATTTGCCCTTGTTTTAGCTGTTTTGACCGTATCTTGTACTAGAGAAAGTTCAAATACAGTTCAAATACGTGATTATGCAGAACAATATGCAGCTGATCGTTTAGCAATCGATGAATTTTTAGACACCCATTACATGGTGGTCGATCCTACGTCCTATGATGTAGATTTTTATAAAATTCCCGACGGAGGAACACAAGTATCGATAAAAGACCAAACGGAATATCCTTTAAAAGATACCCTAATTAACGAAGATGGAATTACCTATAAAGTCGATTTTATAAAATTTAGAGAAGGAACCCAAAAACGCCCTACTCAAGTCGATTCGGTTCACGTAGCATATAAAGGATTGACCCTAGATTTAAGCACGTTTGACCAAGCGGAAAGTCCGGTTTGGTTTCTTTTAGAATCGGTAATATCGGGTTGGTCTCATATGTTACCCAACTTTAAATCGGGTACCTATACTAGTACACCTGGACAACCTTTGAATTTTCAAAATTATGGTGCAGGTATATTGTTTTTGCCTTCGGGTTTGGGGTATTATAATGGAATTACCGGAACTATAGGGTCCTATCAACCCCTCATTTTTAGTTTTAAATTGGTCGAAATGCAATACCGTGATCATGACCGTGACGGTATTTTGTCAAAAGATGAGCGGGCTTTTCCGATAACTAACTGGAGTAATAATCCAACCGATTATGACACGGATTCGGATGGAATACCTAATTATCGTGATATCGATGATGATAATGATTATTACTACACCAAAAATGAACGTTTGGCGGGAACATTTGTCAGTCCAGTTAGCGGCGCAAACGTTAATTATTATTATCCATTATTTGGTGCTGCTACCGATGATCCTGCAACACCTTGGGATGAAAGTAAAGGAATTCCCGACTGCAATGGTGATTATACAACACCGACGCGAACACCGCGCCATTTGAATAAAAATTGTCACGAATAAACAAAAAATCCCGAAAGTTATTTCGGGATTTTTTTGTTATTGACCTAGTTTTTTACGTTCTTTAGTGTAAGTGGTTAATTTCTTACCATACAATGATTGCGCAATTTTTGGTTTCATCGATTTTTGAATGGTATCCAAATATTTTAAGGACACATCGGGTATCTCAGCTAAAGTTACATAGGGAGCGATTTCATAGTCGCCATGATTTACTGCAAAATTAGTGGTCATTAAATAGCGTCGTTTTAAATTATCATCTTGCTCCGCTTGAATACTGTCAACGCGCGCTTGATTTTTTTCATTCATAGCAAGTATGCGTAATTGAATCAGGTCAAGATTTTTATCGATTAAGCGCGACATCATTAGTTTATACTCATCATATAGGGCTTGGTTTTTTGAACCTGTAATTTTGGCATCAGCTGTAAAATACTCTAACGAACTTTCGATAGTCATCACCCCGGGCTCTGCAAAAAATGGTAAATTATTGTCCAATGAATTGGATACTCCACGATCGATAAACAAGTACAGCATTTCGGGATGTTTTAAATCAATATGGGTTTTAAAATCGGATTGGCCATTGAATTTTAGCGTGTCAATTGGAACCAATACGGAGTCATTTTTAATCCGTTGGATGTATAAGGTACCTTTTTTGAATCCTTTTATAGTTCCCGAAATAGTTAATCCCGAAGTTGGTTTGGCTTCTTCTTTGCCACAACCGATTAGTAAACCGCCCGTTAGTAGTCCAAAAATAAATTTACGCATGATTTTTAAATTTTGGAAAAAAAAAAAAAAAATCCCCAATTTAATTGACAAATTGAGGACTTTCAATATAAATATTACCCGCAAGTTATCGTTTCAACCAAGATTCTTTTAATTGCGACTTTGTAGCGTCGATAGTTGTAAAACCCTCTATTTCGGTATAGGATTGAATTGCTTTTCCATTCAAAACCAATTCGTTACCATTTCTTTTTACGGTAAATGTCACCGATTCATTGTCTTTCCAATTTTGTACGGTATCCATAACCGCACTAATGGTTTCAATTGAATACGGGGTGTTGTTTATACTTAGAATAATATCTTCTTCTTTCAACCCTAATGATTTCATGAAAGGGGACAATTCAATACCTTTTCGTACTAAAAGTTGTTTGTCACTATTTGATGTAATACAGGGTGAATTGTTATTAAAAAGCGGGTTAGCTACTTTTTTTATTTTTCCCTTGCCAATTCCCATTTTAGCAAAATAAATCGAATAATCAATTGGAGTATTTCCAGAAACATGCGTTCGTAAAAATTCACCAATTTCGGGATAGGTAAGCGCTGTTACACGATCAAACAGTTCTACATCGTTAAAAGGACGTGACGGACCAAATTCTTGGGTCAGCTTTTGCATTAAATCCAAAACACCCCGCTCACCATTGCTTTTTTCTCGGATTAAAATATCAAGACACATTCCAATTAAAGCCCCTTTTTCATAAACATTGGTATATTGGTCTTTGTATGGAGGGGTCAGTACATTTTGACTCATTTCTGTAAACGGCATCGTGTCGTTATAGCGTTTTGCATTTCGAATTTTTTCACGCATACGGTTTAAAAACGCTTCTTCAGAAATCAATCCTTGGTTAACTTGAAATAGGTTGGCAAAATACTCCGTTATTCCTTCATACATCCATAAATGTTGCGACATTTTAGGCGTATTGAAATCAAAATCATGGATCTCTTTCGAATGTACTCCAAGCGGTGTTACAATATGGAAAAACTCATGCGATACCACATCAATTAATTGTTTTCCCAACATTTCTTTACCCATTAATTCAGGGAAAACAACGGTTGTAGAAGAATTGTGCTCTAAGGCGCCAAAACCTTTGGCATCTGCTGCTTCCATATCTGACAAGTACAACAATATGGCGTATTTTTTATTGTTGTTTATCGGACCTAAAAATTTCTTCTGTGCACGAATCATTTTCTCAATATCAGGCGATAAAGCCGAAGCCGTATGCTTGCCTGTAGGCGAATAAACACTAAATAAAATATCCATCCCTTCAACGTTAAATGTTGTATAATCAGGTTTGGAATACATTATTGGATTGTCAACCAACTCATTATACCGGCTAGCAATAAAAATATCGTTAGTTTTACTTTCGTCGGTATCGACAAGAGCCGTTGCTCCGTATAGTGTTTCAGGATGTTTTATAGAAAGGATATAATTGAGCGCTTCCTTTTTTTCAAAATAACCAATAAAGCCATGTTGGTTAATCATAAAATTTCTTTCTGCTGCAATATTGGTTCCCGCTGGCGAGAAAATGCCCTCACCAAAACGCATACTTTTTTCGTTGTCATAAGTGTCATTGACCCAATAGGTAAGTGTTTTTAAACGGTTTGCATCCTTGATTTGCCACGAATTTTTGTCAACAACGATTACTTGTAGTTCGTTGCCTTTTGCATCAAATGCTTTTACGTTTTCTACCATTTTTCCATAGTCATCAGAAGAATAGGTGCCTGGTATAATTTTCGGAATATGATAAACAATTTCAGATTCAGAGAGGGTAGGTGCAGTAATGGTAACTTTAACTTTGTCTTCTTTTACATCGATTAAATCCAAATTCACGGCAACTTGTTGACGTAATTCAACGGTTTTTGGTGCCGAACCACAAGCAATTAGAAGACCAGCTGTGGCAATGGAGAGAACTATTTTTTTCATACCAATTAAATTATAATGCATAAGTAGTTGGAGTTTCTTTTTCGTTACAATTGATTGACAAATTGTGTGATAATTGAAGATAATGTAGGTGCAATGGGTAGGTTTCCATCGGTATATGATTTTCTGTTCTCTTCCTCGGTTGGTGTGATTTTTAATACATGATTCATGTTGGGAATAATACTAATTTGTGCTGTTGGTGCGGCTTTTTTTAAAAGTTCGGCATCAGTTACCGCAACTTGTAAATCTTTATCGCCATTAATTATTAGAACAGGTATTTTTAATTTTTGAATTTCGACTGCGGGATTGTACTGAAACCATGAGTTTAAATAAGGAATTACACTAGGTCTAAATAGTAATGCCGCATTTTTCAGGGGTGTATCGCATTGCCATTTTCCCGATAGTTTCATCGCGTCGATACATTGTTTAATGGATGAATACATTTCGGGTTTTTCACGCGCTAATTGTTCGGCTAAAACTTCATCTGCGGGTCGTCCGGGTCCAGATAACGAGACAAATCCCTGCACGCCTTGTTGCGCAGCCAATAGACCAATCAACGAACCCTCACTATGTCCCGCAATGACAATTCGTGTATACGTGTTTTCTTTTTTAAAATAATTTAAAACAGCGACAGCATCAGTAACCATATCCTCAAAGCGAAGGCTACTTTCGTCTACAGTTTTGTTAATCATTTGCGCTATAATGCGTTTGTCATAGCTAAAAAAAGCGATACCATTTTGGGCTAATTGTTGACCTAAAAATTTATAACAATTGGTTACAACTCCAGGTTGGTTGCCATTGCGGTTAGTCGGACCCGAACCGGCTATCAGTATAAGCAACGTTTTAGAACCTGTAGTAGGGGTAAGTAAGTTTCCTTTTATTAAAGAATTGACTTCGATTTCTTGGGTTGAATAATTGGTTTGACTAAATACTGGGATTGCAAAACAACAATAGATAACTAGCAAAAATGCTTTCATAGGAAGAAAATTACGCATCGAAAGTATGAAATTTCCCAATGGAAACTACCTTTTGGAAATTTTATTTCCCGTGATTTGTCGTTGTAAGGTACACTTAAAACGATCGATTCCGGTCACGCGTTTTTGGGCATGTTTGGTGGCTCTACCTTGAACACGTTTGCGCCACATACGAAAACTAGAAGCTTTCATTTCCTTTCGCATTAAGTTGATGGTATCTTGCTCTGATAATCCAAATTGAAATTTAATGGCTTCAAAAGGCGTTCGGTCTTCCCAAGCCATTTCAATAATGCGGTCAATTTGTTCGAAGGAGAGATTGTTTGTTTTCATTACTACAAAAATCGCACAGAAATAAAAAAACGCTTGCTAAATAAGCGTTAAATTTTGTTTCGAATGTAGTATTTACTATCTAAATCGTCATCAAATGGATCATTCATGGGGCGTGGCTTCGGTTTACTCGATGAAGCTTTCTTTTTCCACAATTCAAAGTTGTCTTTAGATAGTTGTTTACGCATGAGTTCTGTAACGTCACCTTCAGCTAAGCCAAATTCTGCTTTTAAAACTTCAAAAGGTTTGCGTTCCTCCTGAGCCATAGTGACTACACGTTCGATTTGCTCAGGGCTAAGTTCTACTCTTTTACTTTTTTTCATTAGTCGAAAAGTACAATTTAACGTTTATCGTTTCTTTATTTTATAAAAAATGGTATTTCAATATTACTAAAAAAAATAAAATCAAAAAAATGGAAACAAAAAAATTATACCGAATCGGGTTTACGAATAGGTTGAAATGGAATTTTCAATAAATTTCCCAAGGCGTTATTTTCCTTTGGATCGCTATGGGTGTCAATACCGTAAATAAGTTCATTCCGATTTTTATAGCGATAGGTTCCAAAAAGACGATCCCAAATCGAAAAAATATTACCATAGTTGCTATCGGTATAGGGGAGTTGGTAATGGTGATGAATTTTATGCATATCTGGCGAAACTATAAAATAGCTGAGCACTAGATCCAATTTGCGCGGCAATACGATATTGGCATGATTGAATTGGGTGAAGATTACAGAGAGGGTTTGATAGGCAAAAACCAACCACATCGGACTACCAACAAGGAGTACTCCAATTGTGGTAAATATAAAACGAATGACGCTTTCGCCGGGATGATGGCGGTTGGCTGAGGTAGTATCTACAAATGTATCGGTGTGGTGGATTAAATGGAAGCGCCAAAGGGGATACCAGCGGTGTTCTACATAATGAACGGCATAGGCTCCGACTAAATCCAAGACCAGTAGCCCAACTAAACTATACATTACAATTGGCATTTCGGGAAGCCAATTTAACAAGCCAAAATCATGTTCGTCTGCCCAATTAGCGGCATATAAAAGGATAAAAGCCAATAAAAAATTAATTACAATCGTTGTGAACGTAAAAAAAAGATTAATGCCTGCATGTTGCCATTTGTTGTATTGAAACTTAAAAAAGGGGAATGCACTTTCGAATAGCCAAAAAAATGCAATTCCTCCCGCTAGTATTGCGGCTCGATGTTGCGAAGGTATGTTCTCAAAATAAGCGATAATTTCATTCATAACTAAGGGATTTACTCAAAAGTACAAATTATTTCAATAGTCGAAAGGTTAGATTTATTCGAGGTCCTACTAATTGAGAAGTTTTTGGAACTTGGTGTTTCCAAAAATGCTGCGTAGTTCCGCGCATTAGAAGTAAACTTCCGGGTGTTAGATTGATTTTAAGTTTGGAATCTTTATAGGTATTATGTTGCAAATGGAACATTCGTTCCGCCCCCAAACTCAAAGAGGCAATCACAGGGTTTCGACCCAATTCACGTTCATTGTCTGCATGCCAACCATTACTGTCTTGACCATTTCGATATAAATTGAGTAGTACGGTTGTAAATCGTTCGTGACAAACCGATTCAACGGACTCTTTTATAAAAGTCAATAAGGGGTTCCACGGGTGGGGTTGCATCACAATAGTTGAATAGGCATAGGGTTTTCCTTCATTTCCAAACAAAGCCGTTAGCCGCGGTTGGGGATAGGTTTTTCCATAAACGGTAATGGAATCCTGTTGCCAAGGCACGTCTTGTTTTAATTTTTCAAAAAAAACAAGTGCTTGTTCAAATGCAATAAAGTGTGGATACAAAATTATTTCTGCATCGGGAACATCAAATCGTATCGGTTCATGTGATTGGAAAAGCGACATACGCAAAATTAGGGAGTCTATCTTTTGTATCCAATTAAACTTTTTTTGAATGAATATTCATTAAAAAAATGGCAAAAAGAATCAACGCAATACCAATCCACTGAATAACAGCAATTCTTTCATTTAAAATTATATAAGCCATCATTACGGAAACGGGAAGTTCTAAAGCTGATATAATGCTTCCTAATCCAATTCCTGTAATTGGAAATCCGGCATTCATCAAGATAGGAGGAATTATGGTGCCAAAAAGTGCCAAAAAAATACCCCATTTTAAAAAAATAGAAAAATTAAAGGGTGTGTTTTGAGTTAAAAGCGCAAAGCCAAAAACAATAACCGCTCCACCAATTAACATGTACAAACTGCGTTGCACAGAAGAAATTCCAACTGCCACTCGATTAGCTGTAAACAGGGTAGTTGTAAAAGAAGCCGCCGCCATTAAGCCCCAGCCTATTCCGTTCCAATCGATTGTTGTATTTTGATTAAGACTATTGGTTGCTAAAATAGTTCCCGTCAATACAATAAGGACGGAAATAAGTTTTTGAATGGATGGAGTCTTTTTTGTTAGTATCCATTCTGCCAAAACACCCATCCAAACCGATTGCATTAACAATATTATCGCGATGGAAACCGAAATATATCGAACCGATACATAGTAGAATACACTTGTTAATCCCATAGAAGTACCTGCCAAAAGTAGCTGTAGTATGTTTTTTGGAGTAGCTTTTTCTACTGAATTATTTGCCTTGTATTTTGTGAAGATATTGATTAAGAGCATCCCAATTATTCCATAAATAAATTGAGATACGGTTACTTCTGCTGTGGTATACTTTTCCATATAGGCCACTTTTACAAACGTAGCTAACATGCCATAACTTGAAGCACCTAGTCCGACATAAACAATTCCTTTAAAAAGATTGGTGTTTGACATTGTTTTTAATTTTGAAAAGCCGGCAAAGATACACCTTAACTTTTCAAATCACCAAGATTCCAACTTGAATGCTAAAAAATTCCTGTTAATGGCGATTGTGTAATGCCAATTTGGTTTGGATTAAAGGCGAGTTTTTGTTCTAATAATCGAGCATAAACACTTCGGAAATCAATTTCGTGTTGTAAATCACCTTGGATTAATTGCTCCAAATTCGGATTCTTCCCGATTACTTTTCCAGTAGTCTTTCCACCAATGATAAAAAGAGGTGCCGCCGTGCCATGATCGGTTCCATTTCCATTATCCTTGACCCGACGACCAAACTCTGAAAAGACAACAATAGTAACTTGTGATAATAATCCCGCTTTTTTGATTTCTTGATAAAATGCAAAAACGGCTTCATTCAATTCTCCTAATTTGTTTTTATGAACTGTCAATTGATTGTCATGGGTATCAAATCCATTATGACTAGTGTAATAGACATTGGAATGTAAATTCCCTTTAATCAAACGTGCTATCCATTCTAAATTTTTACCTAATGCACTTTTGGGATAACTGATTTCAGTAGTCGATTGATCCAAAGCTTTCCGGATTTCTTCAGCGCCTTCTGTGATCGAATGCGCAATTTTACGAACAAAGTCCAATTGTGGATTATCGGATAGTTTGGTGGCTTCCGTTTCATTTTTACTCCGAAAGCGATCAGGGTCTTTTATGGTTATGGCATTTGGCTCTTTCCCTTTTAATGCTAAATTATCAATACTATCCAAATTGACCCCTCCCGTTGGATGATGCTCTTTGTAATGGATGTCCAAGTAACGTCCCAACCAACCTTCATTCAAATATTGTTGCGAATCCGATGCCGTTTGCCAAATTTCTTGACTTCGAAAATGCGAACGATTCGGGTCGGGATAACCCACGTTTTGCACCACGCACAAATCACCATTTTGTTGGATGGCTGCCCAGTTTTTCAAAGCAGGATGCCAGCCCATTCCCGCATTTTTACCTATAATTTCACTTTTTGGAATTCCCACATTGCGACGGTACTCATAATACAAAGGATCATCATACGGTATAAATGTATTGAGACCATCATTTCCGCCATTTAATTGAATGAAAACTACACATGAGTCAGCCACTACTCCCGAAGTATGTGTGCCTAATTTATGTAAAATATCAGGAACGATTAAAAGTCCGCTTGTAAACGTTCCCGTTAAGCTTAAAAAGTTTCTACGATTCATCTTATATCAATTGAAATTCGGGGGTTTTTACCATATAGTTGAATAACCGAAGTACGGCATTTTGAGCACTAGCACTTTGGCCATCAAAATCATATTTTAAAACCGTTTCCATATCTTTTTGGAGATCAGGACCAATATGAAAAAGCAGTCTATTACTTAGTTTATGGATAATTTTTATATTAGAATCCGAAGGTGTGAAATCAATTTTAATCGGTAGTTTTTCCATATTCATTTTTGGGACTTCACTATTTTCAGTTACATCTTTAAACATTCTTCGATTAATCATTAGCCCACTACACAATAAGTCACAGCTATTTTGGCGTTGTAAATAAATTTGAGATGTAAGCCAATTGGTACCGCCTACCCAACCTTTTACATTGGGTGGATTCAATAAATCCATACCTTGCTGCTTTAGAAAGAAAACTAAAACAGGTAAGGACGGTTCCTTTATTTCGAGTTCATCATGAAGTTGGATAATAAATTCTAACGGATTTTTAATTTTACTTCCGGCATTTGGTTTGGCGTATTCTTCGGTGAAAATTTTTATCAATAAAGGTTGAATTTCAAAGTTCACTTTTCGAAAATAATCCCCATAATATGTGACTAAAGCAGTTGTTGGTTCATCATAAATAAACCATTGTAAGATTTTACGCGTGATTAAATAAGGTATTTTAGGTTGTTCAAAAATGTTGTCCACCAAATCATCGGCTTTAAAATGCCCTGTTTTCCCCAAATAAGTAATGCTGTCATTATCTTCAATTCGCGGTCGATACATTGCTTGTTGCTCCCCTATGGTTAAGCCTGCGAGAGCTTTGGCGCCATTTTTAATGTCGTCTTCAGTATAATTTCCAATACCCAAAGTGAAAAGTTCGAGCAGTTCCCGACTCAAATTTTCATTTATTTCTCCCCGTTTGTTGTCAACATTATCTAAATAACGAACCATAGCATTGGTTTGGATAACGGCCTTTGTGAGGGTTTTAAAATTCCCAAAAGCCATTTCACGAAGGAGTTGATTATGTTGATAAATCCACCAATTCACTTTAACTTTTTGACTTGAGGCAACAAAATGATTGTGCCAAAAAAGAACCATTTTTTCGCGTAGTGGATAATCAGCCTGTATAATTTCATTTAACCACCATTGTTTGAGTTCACCCTCTTTTTGGATTTGCTTTTTGATTAATTTTTTTGCTTCTTCACTTTGACCGTTTTTGAATTGTTGTCTTTTTTCCCGAAGTTCTTGTAGTGATTTTGGATCCTCTTTAAGGCAACTAGGTTCTGTTTTTGAAAAAGGTGCAGCAAAGGCATTTGTCAAATATTTTTCAATCCCCAAAGCTTTGATTTTACTAGCTTGTCGATTCGAAAATCCGAGACGAAGTGACCATAGATTTTGGAGTTCCATAGGGGTTTGTTTTTCAATTGGACAAATTTTAACAAGAAAGGTTTAAATAAATTTTTAAAAATGAAGTTAATACATAGTACTAAACTTGATATGATGAGAAATTCACTTTTTTTTACTATTGTCTTACTCTTAATTTGTTGTAATATTGGTCATTCCACGAAAAATATCCAACTTCCATCACCCGCAAAGTCGTATGCTAAAAATCACCAAGAGGCTCGTTCCTTTTGTGAAATGAATGGATACGCTACCGATTTTTATTATTTAATAGACTTAAGTATCCATCCAGGTAGGTTTCGCTTTTTTATATATGATTTTAAAAAGAAGGTTATTACACACAAAAATATTGTGACCCATGGCAGTTGTGATGTTTTTGAAGCCAATCCTGATCAATGGGAAAAACCCAAATTTGATACCCGCAAAGACAGTCATTGCAGTATGAAAGGTAAATTTAAGATTGGGAAACGGGATTACAGTTCTTGGGGTATTAATGTTAAATATTGGTTACATGGATTGGAAGTTCAGAACCAATCGGCTGTAGATCGAATGGTAGTATTACATTCTTGGAGTGCGGTCTCTAATCATGAGATTTATCCTCGCGTGAGTCCATTGAGCTGGGGATGTCCCGCTGTTTCCGATGCATTCATGCGTAAATTAGATCAACAATTACAAGCAACAAAGAAACCAGTTTTGTTATGGATAATTGAATGATATAAATAATATTTTATTGATATTATTTAAAACATAAATAATAATATATGAATTAATTTGTGCAAATTTGTAAAGCTAAATCAAAAACAATGACAAGAATTACTATTGCAAAAGGAGATGGAATTGGTCCAGAAATCATGGACGCTACATTATCCATTTTAAAAGCTGCCGGTGCAGCATTGGAATATGACGAGATAGAAGTTGGTGAAAAAGTCTATTTATCGGGAAACACAGCCGGTATTGCCGCTACATCATGGGATACGATTCGTCAAAATAAAATATTTTTAAAAGCCCCAATAACAACACCTCAAGGTGGCGGATATAAGAGTTTGAATGTAACCACTCGGAAGTTTTTGGGTTTGTATTCCAATGTTAGACCCTGTTTGGCTTTGAGTCCGTATGTAACCACAAAGCACCCGCAAATGGATTTAGTGATTATACGCGAAAATGAAGAAGATTTGTATGCGGGTATTGAACACCAGCAAACCGATGAAGTCGTTCAATGTTTAAAGTTAATAAGTCGTCCAGGTTGTGAAAAAATAATCCGTTATGCATTTGAATATGCTCGTGCCTTTGGACGTAAAAAAGTAACATGCTTCACGAAGGATAACATAATGAAGCAATCCGATGGATTATTTCATAAAGTATTTGATGAAATTGCGGTGGAGTATCCAGAAATCGAAAATGAGCATTGGATAATTGATATCGGAGCAGCCAAATTGGCCGATACTCCCGAAGCATTTGATGTAATTGTTACCCTAAATTTATATGGTGATGTCTTATCCGATGTAGCGGCTCAAATTGCTGGATCGGTAGGTATGGCAGGTTCTGCTAATATTGGAGAACAATGTGCGATGTTTGAAGCGATTCATGGTTCAGCTCCGCGACGTGCTGGGCAAGATATGGCCAATCCATCGGGTTTGTTGCAGGGTGCAATCATGATGTTGCAACATATCGGTCAAAATGATGTTGCCGAAAAAATACAAAATGCATGGTTAAAAACCATAGAAGATGGTATTCATACGTATGACATACACAAGGAAGGGATTAGTTCGCAAAAAGTGGGCACACAAGCTTTTGCTGCCGCTATAATCGAACGATTAGGTCAACAGCCCCAAGTGTTAAAATCCGTTACTTATGGTGAGTCCAAACCGATGCAATTACCAAAATACAAACGTCCAGTTGCCAAGTCAAAAACGTTGCATGGAGTTGATTTATTCGTGCATTGGTCGGGAGATCAGCCCGATGAGCTCGCAAAAAAAGTGAACTTACTTTCGGATCCCGATATGAACTTGACCATGATAACCAATCGCGGTATAAAAGTATGGCCTGAGGGATTTTCTGAAACTTTTTGTACCGATCACTGGAGATGTCGTTTTAAATCTTCTACGAGTGCAGAAATGAGTAAAGTAAAAATCATTCAATTACTACAAAAGGCAAATGCATTGGAATTGGATGTGATAAAAACCGAAAACTTGTATCATTTTGATGGCGAACCCGCTTTCTCATTAGGTCAAGGACAATAAAAGTAAACCTATGGAACTCGATTTATTTCAAGGTCGGTTTGATGCTAAGGAATGCGTAGCAATGGTTCGCGAGCTGGTAGCCCTTCAAATCAAATTTCATGAGCGTAAAATTGCTACTGTTTTGTCTGAAGAGGATATCAAATTTCGTGAAAAGTGCATCAAAGATTTACAAGCACAACTGCAGCAGTTTACACAGCAGTTACAGCAAAAGGAATCACCTTCTCATGTAAAAGCATCGCTACACGTTTCTATATAATAGATTTTAAACTTGTAGTTAACTAAAGGTTTTAAAACAAAGGTTTTTAAAAAAAGAATTGATAGTGAATAGGAAAGATGAAGAGCAAACTGATTTTGTACAGCAGTAATTAAAACGAATAAAAGCATAATAGGTAACTTTGCATAATATACCGCTTTTTTAAAATTCGTAAATTGTTCTGATAAATGGATATGATTTACATCGGTTTTCAAATGTACGTTAATTATGAATGCTTTTTTAGGTAGAAAATTACTCATTGCTACGGCACATCAGAAAGAACGTGTTATTGCTCCTATTCTTGAACAGGGTTTAAAAGTCGAATGCTTTGTCCCTACAAAAATAAACACCGATAGTTTAGGTACATTTTCTGGTGAAATTGCTCGAACCGGCGATGTGCTTTCTACCCTTCGCGCCAAGTGCATTCTCGCTATGAAAGAGAATCCTGTTGATTTGGTACTTGCTAGCGAAGGGTCTTTCGGTGCGCATCCTTCCAGTCCGTTTTTGCCTGCAAATTATGAAATGGTACTGCTAAAGGATGTGCAAAACAATACTGAATATTCGGGCTCATATTGGACACCGAATACCAATTTTTCAGCTTCCGAAATAAAGGATGAAGAAGCTATGGAACAATTTATGGAGCAAATCGGATTTCCTTCACACGGATTGATTTTAAGGAAAGACGCACAAAGTTATCATCCTATTTTTAAAGGGATTACTTCTGTTGATTCTCTATGGGAACACTTTTATTATTTAAAAAAGCACTTTGATTCAGTGTATGCAGAAACGGATATGCGTGCTTTATACAATCCAAAACGAATGCAAGCGATAGCCCATGCAACTGAAAATTTGATTGAAAATATACGGTCGCTCTGTCCTCAATGTGCAGCACCGGGTTTTTCAATTGTTAAAATGGAATCGGGTTTGCCGTGTTTATGGTGTAAACAACCCACACGTTCCCCTTTGTATGCACTCAGAAGCTGTAGTGTTTGTACCTTTGAACAAAAAGATTTCTATCCATTGGATAAAAAAGTAGAAGATCCTCAATTTTGTGACTATTGTAACCCCTAACTCATGCATACCTCCGAAATACAAATAGCTAAATTATATCTTGTAAATGAAGATGTTGTAGCCATTCCAACGGAAACGGTTTATGGATTGGCAGCTAATATTTACAGTGAGAAAGCGGTACAGAAAATTTATCATTTGAAAAAACGCCCAAAGAGTAGTCCTTTGATTGTTCATGTTGATTCTATAGCTCAATGTGAAGCGTTAGTGAATGCAATACCTGATCCAATCTACACATTAATGGCTCATTTTTGGCCGGGGCCATTAACGGTTTTACTACCCAAAAATGATAGCGTTCCGGAGTGGGTCACTGGAGAAAGTCCGTTTGTAGGTATACGTATGCCGAATCATGCGTTGACCTTAGATTTAATTAGAGAATGTGGTTTTCCATTGGCCGCTCCCAGTGCAAATCCCTTTTCAAAAATTAGTCCAACTACCGCTCAAATGGTTGATCATTATTTTAAAGAAGATGCTGTTTTTGTTTTAAATGGAGGTCCTTGTTCTTCGGGATTGGAATCGACTATCGTTGGATTTGAGAATAATCAGGTTAAAGTTTACCGATTGGGCGCTTTATCCTTAGAGGCTATTACAGCTGTTGTCGGTGATGTATTATATGAAGGAAAACCCGATAAAGTATTTTTTACACCGGGTAGATTCCCTAAACATTATGCACCCAATACCCCAGTGGTTTTAACTGAAGACCTTGAAAGTACACTCACTTTATATGGCGAAGATACAACTCAAAGAATAGCAGTATTATCGTATTTTCCCATACAAAATCTTCCTGAAAATTGTCAATTATTTTTATGGGAAATCAATGAAAATTGGGAAGCAGTTGCGCAACAGCTCTATGCAACCTTATTTTCAATTGACCGTATGCAATTTGATGTGATGCTTATACAAAAATTTCCAGAAGAAGGTTTAGGCAAAACAATTAATGATCGTCTTAACCGTGCTTCAATACAATAAATATGGATTTGCATTTACTTTTTGATAATCTAACCAATCCAGCATTATTATTTTTCTTGCTTGGGATTATTGCGGTTCAACTTAAAAGTGACTTGAGAATTCCGCAGAATTCCTCAAAATTCATTTCAATTTATTTATTGTTTTCTATCGGATTTAAAGGTGGCCAAGAACTATCCCACAGTACGTTTAATCATGAAATCATGGGAGCGGTTTTACTTGGGTCACTCTCCGCTTTTCTTATTCCAATTTATACTTTTTTTATCCTAAAACGAAATTTTTCGGTATACGATTCAGGAGCAATAGCGGCTTCGTATGGTTCAGTAAGTGCGGTAACTTTTGTAACTGCTGGAAGTTTTTTAGAAATGTTAGGGTATCATTTTAATGGTTATATGGTTGCTGTTATGGCCATTATGGAGGTGCCAGCCATTATAGTTGGTGTTAGTATGATTCGCCTTTTTGCCCCCGATAAAGAAGGACCAAAAGTACTTAATATCATCAGACATTCCCTTACAAATGGAAGTGTTCTTTTGATATTAGGTAGCTTGTGTATCGGATTTTTAGCCAATGAAGAACAAGCACAAGGAATCAAACCTTTTACGAATGATTTGTTTAAAGGGTTTTTAGCTGTTTTTCTTTTGGATATGGGAATTAGTAGTGGCGAAAAGTTGAATGATTTTTTTAAAAATGGAAAATTCGCCCTTTTATTTTCGCTTTTTATTCCACTTATTAATGGCTGTTGTTTAGCCTTTTTTTCAGGCCTTTTTGTAGAAGAAATTGGTAACCGATTTATGTTGGCAATTTTAGCGGCAAGTGCCTCTTATATCGCCGTTCCAGCGGCAATGAAAATTGCGGTTCCTAAAGCTAATCCGGGTTTGTTTTTACCCATGGCGTTGGCCATTACATTCCCTTTTAACATCACTTTAGGGATGCCGTTGTTTTTATCTATTGTTTTGAGTAATTGATTTTTTTCAATACTATGTTTGGTTAGAATGGACAGCTATGCTGTCAAATGAGAAATCCCGATTTATTCGGGATTTCTTTATTTTAAAGTGATATGATTTTTTTATTCTAAATGCTTAATACATTTATTGAATTAATTCAAAACTGCGTTTTACAAAAGCGGTCAATTCTTCTCCTTTTAATAATCCTTGTGCTATTTTGGCCAAATCAAGCGCTTGTTTAACCAATGCTTCTTGCGTTTCGGCATCGGCTTGAATTAGTTTTGAAGCCAATTCAGCATTGGAATTAATAACCAAATTATACATTTCTGGGAAGTTGCCAAAGCCCATCATTCCACCTCCGCCTGTTTGGCTCATTTCTTTCATTCGACGCATAAATTCCGGCTGGGTAATCATAAACGGAACCGTAGTGCTTTCCATCGCTTCAACCTGAACTGTATAATTGGTTTTTGGCACATGATTTTCAACAATCCCTTTTAATTGTTCGCGCTCTTCATCGGAAAGTTTAGAAGGTGTAGTGTCTTCTTTTTCGATTAATTTATCGATGTGATCAGCATCTACTCGAACAAATGTAAGTTTTTCATTGTCGGCTTCTAATTTCTGAATCAAATGCGAAACAATAGGTGAATCCAACAAAACAACTTGGTATCCTTTTTCTTTAGCGATATCAATATAACTGTGTTGTTGTTCTTTATTGGATGCATATAAGACTACCAGTTTGCCGTTTTTGTCGGTTTGCACATCTTGAATGGCTTCTTTCAATTCTGCAAGCGTAAAATAGGTGCCGTCAACGGTTGGATACAATACAAAATCGCCCGCTTTTTCATAAAACTTGGGTTCAGTTAACATACCGTATTCCAAAACGATTTTAATATCGTTCCATTTTTGTTCAAAATCTTCCCGATTTTCATTGAACAATGCTTTCAGTTTATCGGCTACTTTACGCGTAATGTAATTGGATATTTTTTTTACATTTCCATCGGCTTGAAGGTAAGAGCGCGATACGTTTAGTGGAATATCGGGTGAGTCAATAACACCGCGAAGCATGCCCAAAAATTCGGGAACAATTCCCTCTACATTATCGGTAACAAAAACTTGGTTTTGGTACAATTGGATTTTATCCTTTTGCATTTGTACCTCTTGAGACATTTTTGGGAAATATAAAATTCCGGTCAAATTGAAAGGATAATCAACATTCAAATGAATATGAAATAATGGATCTTCAAATTGCATTGGGTACAATTCCCTGTAGAATTTTTGGTAATCCTCATCTTCTAAGTCGGTAGGTTGCTTGGTCCAAGCCGGTTCTGGATTATTGATAATATGATCTACCTCCATGTATTCTGTTTGGTAGTCGTCGCCAGCATCTTCAGGTTTGGGTAATGCTTCTTTACGTGTACCAAATTTGATTGGAATAGGCATGAATTTGTTGTATTTACGCAACAATTCCCCAATGCGGTGTTCTTCCAAAAACTCGACAGCATCTTCAGCAATATGTAAAATGATTTCAGTTCCACGTTCGGTTTTATCGTGGGGTACCAAAGTGAATTCCGGACTACCATCACATGTCCAATGAGCCGCCGGTTCATCTTTGAAAGATTTCGTAATGATTTCTACTTTTTCAGCTACCATGAATGCCGAATAGAATCCGAGACCGAAATGCCCTATAATACCTGCGTCTTTTGCTCCATCCTTATACTTCTCCAAAAATTCTTCAGCTCCCGAGAAAGCAACCTGGTTGATATATTTTTCTACTTCATCTGCCGTCATCCCTAAGCCTTGGTCAATGATATGCAGTTTTTTAGCTTCTTTGTCAATTTTTACCTCTATAATAGGAAAACCATATTCTACATTGGCCTCGCCTATACCGGTAAGGTGTTTGAGTTTTAATGTTGCATCAGTGGCATTGGATACCAATTCACGAAGGAAAATCTCGTGGTCACTATAAAGAAATTTTTTGATTAACGGGAAGATGTTCTCTACTGAGACATTAATTTTTCCGGTTGCCATAGTATTTATAATTAAGTTATACAATTTTTCATAGGGACATAACAAAGAAAGTACCATTTCAAATAAAACTGACAAATTGTCGCTACACGAATGTATACATACGTTTTAAAATTGGCTACCCTTAAATTGATTAAGCCATGTATGATCTCAAATAGAAACGGTTAGGTTGAAAATAGATCTTTTTGTAGCGTCACTTTTTTTGAAATTAAAAATTAACAAATATTTTTGTTTAGTTTTTTGATTAAAAGGTTAAACAATTATTATCTTTACATCAAATACGCAGATCATGGAGTCCACAACTCAGAAACGAAGAAAAAAAGATCCCGTCGATGACCAACGATTGATTGCTTTATATATGGATTCGGTGGTATCAAACAATATGGAACCCAAAAATGTATATCTTTTTTGTAAAGAAAATGCGATTCAAGAGTCTGATTTTTACATTCACTTTGGGTCAATTCGAGCCTTAAAAGAAGCGATTTGGATTCAATTCTTTGACCATGCAGTAGCTACTATGCAAATGGATCAGGCCTATGCTACATATAGTAATCGCGATAAATTATTGACTTTATATTTTACTTTATTTGAGTTGTTCACATTGAATCGAAGTTATATTTTGTTTCAATTTGAAGGCCACCAAAATGCTTTAAAAAACGGAAGTACTCTCAAAGGAATGCGTTCTCGTTTTAAAGAATTTATCGAAACAATGTTGGATTCTACTACTGATACAACCTGTGAAAATAGTTGGACAAAAGTTTCAAAGCCTGTTTTAGCTGAAGGATATTGGGTTAATTTTTTAATGGTATTGAAATTTTGGATTGAAGATACCTCAAAAGGTTTCGAGAAAACCGATGTTCTGATTGAAAAATCAATTAATACCGCAATGGATTTAACCCATTCGCAACCTTTAGAGCGGTTGTTAGATTTAGGTAAGTTTTTGTGGAAAGAAAACAGAAATTAATTAAATGAAGACGCTTGATAAAATACCTACCGGAAAAATTGAACGGGCGAGTCAGTTGGTGAAAACTGGACTCAAAGTGGGTACCAATTATGTAGCGTATTATGGTGAAAAGATTGTCAATCCAAACGTAAGTCGCGACAAGCTCAACGAAAATAATGCGGAGGACATTTATGACGGTTTAAAAAATTTAAAAGGCAGTGCTTTAAAAGTTGCTCAAATGTTGAGTATGGACAAAAGTATTATGCCACAACAATATGTAGATAAGTTCTCGTTATCGCAGTTTAGTGTGCCACCGCTATCGGCACCTCTAGTGCGAAAAACGTTTAAAAAATATTTAGGTCAGTATCCGGAAAACTTATACGACACGTTTACACCCGATGCCAGTAACGCCGCTAGTATTGGTCAGGTGCACAAGGCAACTAAGGATGGGAAAAATCTTGCTGTGAAAATTCAATACCCCGGTGTTGCGGAGAGTATAAGTTCGGATTTGGCCTTGGTAAAACCCTTTGCTACTCGGATGTTTAATCTAAAGGGCAAAGATTCAGAAAGGTATTTTAAAGAAGTCGAAGACAAGTTGCTGGAAGAAACCGATTATGATTTGGAATTACAGCAAAGTTTGCAAATGAAACAATTGTGCAGTGCTATTGAAAACCTTCGTTTCCCTAATTATTTTCCTGAATATTCTTCTTCCAAGATTTTAACGATGGAGTGGATTGATGGATTGCATTTATCCGAATTTTCACTACAAAATAAAGATGCGGAATTAGGTGATCGTATTGGTCAGGTGCTTTGGGACTTTTATATGTTTCAAATGCATCAGTTAAAACAGGTTCATGCTGATCCCCATCCGGGTAATTTTTTGGTGGATAAAGAAGGGAATTTAGTAGCAATTGACTTTGGGTGTATTAAACAAGTACCACTCGATTTTTATAGGCCCTATTTTGAACTGGCCGATAAAGATAAAATTAACGATCCGTTAGTTTTTAAAGAAAAATTATTTGAATTAGAAATTTTACGCTTCGATGATCGTCCGGAAGAAGTAGTTTATTTTACAAAAATCTTTCATGAGTTGTTGGGATTATTTACCCAACCTTTTCACACGGATTATTTTGATTTTTCAGATGAAGATTTTTTTGGAAAAATAGCCACAATGGGGGAGGAGTTCGCTAAAGATACCCAACTGCGAAAAATGAATGGAAATCGAGGTTCCAAACATTTTTTGTATATCAACCGCACATTTTTTGGATTATATAATCTATTACACGATTTAAAAGCACGTGTGCATACACGTCATTTTGAAAAGTACTTGCAAACAAGCAAGTAATGTTTGTTTATTTATTGGTTAGGTTGACAAAGGTGATTCATAGCAATCACCTTTGTTGTTTTTCATCGAATTTAGTCCGTACTTTTGCACTATGTTACATGTTCGTAAAATTCAATTTTCATACCGTGATCAACCCACAATTCATTCGCTATCTTTTTCGCTTGAACAGGGTAAAACTTTAGCGGTTATTGGAGAAAGTGGTTGTGGGAAAAGTACGTTGCTCCAACTTATTTACGGGTTGTATGATTTGGATGAGGGGCAAATATTTTGGAACGATCAAGAAGTTTTGGGACCAAAATACCATTTGATTCCAGGCATGGAATACATGAAGTATTTAGCGCAAGATTTTGATTTGATGCCCTTTATTACTGTTGCTGAAAATGTAGGTAAATATTTATCAAACATTGATCCCGAGC
>NZ_JAIXRZ010000044.1 GCF_027484945.1 Flavobacterium sp. | reverse complement strand
GTCCGAGTGGTTGAAGGAGCAAGCCTGGAAAGTTTGTATGTGGGTAACTGCATCGAGGGTTCGAATCCCTTCCTCTCTGCAAGACAAGGGCAGGCCGGTGGCCTGCCCTTTTTGCATCCCGATAACCCCAAAAGCTTTGCTTTTGAAGGGTAGTCGGGATGCAAAAAGGGTTAAACGCGTAGCGCTGCCCTTGGCTTGTACCGGACTCCCATTCGGGGATCACGGCAGTAATCCCTTTATGATATTAGACCTTAGACGTTGGACTTTAGACGTTAGCCGGGCTAAAAGGATGCAAAAAGGGTTAAGCGCGTAGCGCTGCCATTGGCTTGTGCCGGAATCTCATTCGGGGATCACGGCAGTAATCCCTTCGTGATCTTAGACTTTAGACGTTAGTTAGGTTAAAAGGATGCAAAAAGGGTTAAGCGCGTAGCGCTGCCCTTGGCTTGTACCGGAATCCCATTTTGGATTACTAGAGTTATGAGAAGTTAAGTTAAAAAATGTCTTTTTTTTGATTTCTACAATCACTCTTCACGTTTGTTATTCGATGTTTTTTTAGAACTGAAATCAAAGCTACAATCCGAATTATTCGTTAGTTTTGTGGTATAAAAATCGAAAAACTTGAAATTAGAAAGGTTGTTTTATAGTTTAGGAATGTTTTTCTTCGGAATCACTTCATTACTATGGGCGCAAGAAGAGCAAAAACCCGAACCTGAGATTAAGGTTGTTGACTCGTTATACCGGGAAGATCAATTCTATTTTACGTTTACCTATAATTCTGCGAATCGATTAAAGGGTATTTCACAAAAAAAATTCTCTCCTGGGATATCGGTTGGTTTTTTACGTGATATGCCTATCAATAAAGCACGTACCTATGCTATTGCTGTTGGATTGGGGTATAGTTTAGCGGTATACAATCACAATATTTACCAGTATCCTAGTGCACCTGGCACTGCAACTGCCTACACTTATGAGTTTATATCATCGGATACCTATTATCAAAAAAACAAATGGACGCAGCATTTTATTGAAATGCCGCTTGAATTTCGTTGGCGCGCCTCTACTTTAGATAGTCATAAATTCTGGCGTATTTATACCGGATTCAAGTGCAGCTATTTAGTAGCCGATCGGTATCATTTCCAAAATGATGTACAAAATATTCGATACCGTAATAATCGTGATTTGGAAAAACTGAATTATGGGTGTTATTTAACTGCGGGGTGGAATACGTGGAATTTTTATGTGTATTATGGCTTAAACTCAATGTTTAAGCAGGCAACAATTGAAGGTCGGCCCTTGACCCCTCAAACCTTTAATTTAGGGTTGCAATTTTATATATTATAGCCAATAATACCAAAACATTAGTTGCGGTATGCTGCCGCATAAGTATCCTACCGCCAGTTCTTTAAGTGTATGTGCGTGCATGTATAGGCGTGATGTAGCAATAACACCACTCAATACAACAAGTGCAGCAATCATATAACTACAATTGATTTGGTAATGAATACTCAAACCCAAAACAAAGCAATTCAACGCACTTATGGCAACCATATGGACACTTGCCTTAAACCGAATATAGATCAGGAGAAAGACAATAAAGGTACTTGCAAATCCTCCTAAAAAGAAGAAAAATAGTTCAGGGAATCGTTCTACCGTTATGCTTTTTTGAAGTAGTATATAGGTGAGGACCATTTGCATGAGTAATGGTATTTTACGCTCTTTAACATTTGCCATCATTATTGTATCTACTTTACCAAAGGTCCGCAACAAGTAAAAAAAAGATAAAGGCAGGAAAAATGTAATGATTACAACTTGAAATAAGAGTAAATAATACTGCTCTTGTGTATAAAGGCGATCCCCATAATAACTATAAATCAGTGTGCCCAAAATCGGAATAAAAATGGGGTGAAAGAGGTACGAAAAAAAAGGAAGTATTTTTTTCACGGTGCCAAAAAATGAGCGGTGGTTTATATTTTTTTTCGCAAACGAGCTACAGGAATATCCAATTGTTCACGGTATTTAGCAATTGTTCGACGGGCAATTGGATACCCTTTTTCTTTCAGAATTTCAGCCAATTGGTCGTCTGGAAGGGGCTTGGTTTTATCTTCCTCTTCGATAACAGTCTTTAATATTTTTTTAATTTCCAAGGTAGAAACATCCTCTCCTTGGTCATTTTTCATGGCTTCTGAAAAGAATTCCTTAATTAATTTTGTGCCATAAGGAGTTTCAACATATTTGCTATTTGCAACCCTAGAAATCGTTGAAATATCGAGACCAACCATATCGGCAATGTCTTTTAAAATCATCGGCTTTATCTTCAATTCGTCTCCTTCTAAAAAATAGTCGTATTGAAAATGCATGATGGCATTCATGGTTACATAAAGTGTCTCTTGCCGTTGTTTAATCGCATCAATAAACCATTTTGCAGAATCCAATTTTTGTTTGATAAATTGAATCGCATCTTTTTGTGCATTCGATCTGTCCTTGGCATCTTTATAGGTACGCAACATATCTTGATAATCGCGAGAAACGTGTAAGGTAGGGGCATTTCTACCGTTTAATGTAAGTTCTAGTTCTCCGTCTACCACTCGGATAGCAAAATCGGGTACAATTGCATCGGTGACCCGCGTATTTCCAGAAAAACTACCCCCAGGTTTTGGATTTAATTTTTCAATTTCTGAAATCGCTTTTTTAAGTTGGTCTTGCCGAATGGTATATTTGGCTAATAATTTTTCGTAATGTTTACGGGTAAAACTTTCAAATTGCTCGTCAATTATTCGGGAAGCTAATTCTACCGATTCGGTAGGCGTTTTGTGTTTCAACTGCAGAAATAAGCATTCTTGTAAATCACGTGCTCCTACACCCGAGGGTTCTAGTTCGTGGATGATCGTTTTAACTATGCGTTCAACGGTTTTTTCGTCGGTATAGATTCCTTGAGTAAAGGCCATATCATCAACCATATCTTGAATACTTCGACGTAAATAGCCATCATCGTCAATGCTTCCAACCAGAAATTCGGCAATTTCCCGTTCGTCGTCGTTGATGATAAACGTTTGCAATTGGTTTAGGAGGTCTTGATGAAAACTTACAGCAGCGGCAAGGGGTGATTCGCGATCCTCATCATCGTCGCTATAATTGTTGGCAGCTAATTTATAATCGGGAATTTCATCGTCGCTCAAATATTCATCGATATTAATATCTTCGGCCTCTATAGATTCATTTCCATCGTAATCATCATATTCGTCACCGTTGTTAAAGTCATCGTTGTCAAACAATTCTTCCTGCTCAATGTTTCCTTCTAAAGCAGGATTTTCTACCAATTCTTCCTTCAAACGCTGTTCAAACGCTTGTGTAGGCAACTGAATCAGTTTCATCAACTGAATCTGCTGCGGGGACAGTTTTTGAGAAATTTTGAATTGTAGGTTTTGTTTTAACATCTAATTTTATTTTTGCCACAAAGTCACGAAGACCATAAGGTATTTTAATTAACAAATCGCTTAATTCCTTGACCACAGTTTTTCAACTCAAATTGAAGACATACTTCATATACTTTTTCCAATAATCCTGGGCCTAATTGTTTGTGGATTAGATAGGCGCAGTGAACTATATCTTTTGCGATTTTATCCAATTCTTCCATGGCTAATATTCAATTTTAAGGCGTTATACATTTTTCTGAATTTTTATTGGTTTCTAAATGTCTTGGTGGCCAATAAATTTCTGGATTACGACTTAGAACTCTGCGTTTTGAGGTGTTCTTGGATAAGGAATTACGTCGCGAATATTGGTCATCCCCGTAACAAATAGCACCAAACGTTCAAACCCTAATCCGAATCCAGAATGTATTGCTGTTCCAAATCGACGCGTGTCAAGATACCACCATAATTCTTCTTCGGGTATTCCCAATGCATTCATTTTTTCAATAAGCACATCCAATCGTTCTTCCCGTTGTGAGCCTCCAACGATTTCACCAATACCGGGGAATAAAATGTCCATAGCGCGCACGGTTTGACCGTCTTCATTTAAACGCATGTAAAATGCTTTTATTTTGGTTGGATAATCAAATAGAATAACTGGTGATTTAAAGTGTTTTTCTACTAAATAACGTTCATGTTCACTTTGTAAATCGGCGCCCCACTCTTCAATGGGATATTGAAATTTCTTGTTTTTATTCGGTTTCGAATTTTTCAATATTTCAATCGCTTCGGTATAGGAAACCCGTTTGAAGTTATTTTCTATTACAAAATTCAACTTCTCTAATAATCGCATTTCGCTTCGTTCTGCTTGAGGCTTGTTTTTTTCTTCGTCAATCAATCGTTGCTCCAAGAAATTTAAGTCATCAGCACATTTATCCATAGTGTATTGAATCACATAACGGATAAAATCTTCGGCCAAATCCATATTATCGTTTAAATCGTTAAACGCTACTTCGGGTTCGATCATCCAAAATTCTGCCAAGTGGCGCGATGTATTTGAATTTTCTGCACGAAATGTAGGCCCAAATGTATATACTTGTCCCAATGCCATGGCATAGGTTTCGGCTTCTAATTGCCCCGAAACGGTCAAGTTGGTTTCTTTACCAAAAAAATCTTCTTTAAAATTAACTTTTCCCTCTTCAGTTCGGGGCGTTCCATCAAATGGTAAGGCCGATACGCGAAACATTTCCCCAGCTCCTTCGGCATCACTACCGGTAATGATTGGAGCATTGAAATAGAAAAATCCTTTTTCATTAAAATAGTGATGAACCGCATAGGCCAAAACTGCACGTACCCGCATAATTGCACCAAAAACATTGGTGCGCACCCGTAAATGTGCATTTTCGCGAAGGAACTCCAACGAGTGTTTTTTGGGCTGAATCGGATATTTTTCGGCATCTGAGTCACCCAATATTTCCAAATGGGTCACTTGAATTTCAAATTTTTGTCCCGATCCTTGGCTTTCTACCAAGGTACCTCGAATGTCTAACGCTGCCGAAGTGGTAATGCGTTTTAATGTTGCTTCGGGGGTATTTTCAAAATCAACTACACATTGGATATTGTGTAGGGTCGAACCGTCGTTTAATGCGATAAACTGTTTGTTTCGAAATGTTCTTACCCAGCCGCGGGTTGCAACTTCTACACCGCCTTTTTCACTTTCAAGTAAGGCTTTTATCTTAGAATACTTCATGATTTTATCTTGATTTTCTACGAATACAAATATAATTTAATTCTTGGTTTCTTCGAGGGCATCCAATTCCTCATCGGTGTGCTCTAAAATAGCGATAGTCGGCTCTAAAAACTCTTGTTTATTGGCAAGCGATTTGTTTAATGAAAGCACTAAGGATGGTAATAAAACCAAATTGGATAACATTCCGAAACATAGGGTGATGGCCACTAAACCTCCCAAGGCAATCGTTCCCCCAAAACTAGAAAGCATGAATACGGAGAAGCCAAAAAATAACACAATAGAGGTGTAAAACATACTAATTCCGGCGTCATCAAATGTGGCAAAAACCGCTTTTTTGATTTTCCAATCGTTGCGCGAGAGTTCTAAACGGTATTGAGCCAAAAAGCGCAAAGTGTCATCTACCGACATTCCAAAAGCAATCCCAAACACCAATAGCGTCGAAGGCTTTAAAGGAATGCCCAAGAAGCCCATTAATCCGGCCGTCATGAGTAGGGGTAGTAAGTTGGGGATAATTGAAACCAATACCATTTTGAACGAACGAAACATTAATGCAACTAATCCACCGGTAACGAAAAAGGCAAACAAGAGGGACGACAAAAGGTTGTCTAGCAAATAATTGGTTCCTTTTTGAAAAACAGATGATCGCCCGGTAATGATTACGTTATACCGTTCATTTGGGAAAAGTTTATCAGCTTTTTGGCGGATTTGTTTTTCGATCCAAGGCATTTTTTCTCCATTTTCATCCTTGATAAATGTAGTAATCCTAGCAACCGATTGGTCATCGCTTAAATAACTCTTGAAGCTATTTTCGTTTTTCCCTTTAATTGTATTTTTAATGTATTTAGCAATAAACAATTCTTCTTGAGCAGTAGGGAGTTGATAGTATTCCGGATTGCCATTATAATACGTTTGTTTGGCATATTTGGCTACGCTAACGATCGATAAGGGTTGTGAAAGTTCGGGAATATCAGTAATCGTCTCTTCCAGCTCTTCCATGCGTCGAAGGTTGCTCATTTTGAGCGCACCATTTTTCTTCTTCGTATCAATCATGATTTCTAGGGGCATCACCCCATCAAACTCATTTTCAAAAAAACGGATGTCGGTAAAGAAATCGGTTTTTTTCGGCATATCTTCGATGATACTCCCTGAAATTTTGATTTTATAAATCCCAATAATTCCAAAAATGAGTAAAATCAAGGCAATACCATAAACACTTAAGCGGTTGTACTTAACAGTATTGACAATCCAAACGAAAAATCCGGTCAAATACTTTCGTTCCAAATGCCCCAAGTGACGCGGGATGGGTGCAGGAATGTAACTAAAGAATATGGGAATCAATAGCAAACTCAGCACATATACCGCAATAATATTTATAGTAGTTAACACCCCAAATTCTTGCAGCAACACATTATTGGTTGCAATAAAAGTGGCAAATCCAACAGCTGTTGTAATGTTGGTCATTAACGTAGCAGTACCCGTTTTTGTAATAACGCGCTGTAAGGCTTTGGCTTTATTGGCGTGTTTGTAATATTCCTGATGGTATTTGTTGATAAAGAAAATACAGTTTGGTATTCCGATGACAATCATCAACGTAGGTACTAAAGCCGTTAACACCGTGATTTCATAACCAATTGCCCCCATAATTCCAAACGACCACATTACCCCAACGACTACAATAACCAATGCAATTAATGTGGCTCGAAAGGATCGGAAAAAGAAAAAGAAAAGGAGCGAAGTAATCAATAAAGCAGCCCCAATAAAAAGGCCAATTTCGTCGGTAATTGTTTTAGAATTATACGAACGAATGTAGGGCATTCCAGAAACCCGAAGGTCAATATGATACGTGTTTTCAAATGTTTTGATATGGTCCGTAAATCGCCCTAAAATATATTCTTTACGCGCTTTTGTATTGACAATATTTTTTTTCAAATAAATAGCTGAACGAACTGCATTTTTGTGTTTGTTGTAAAGTAAACCACTGTAAAAAGGCAGTTTTTGAAGTAAATTTTGCCGAACGGATTGTAAATAAAGCGCATCACCTAATTTGGTTTGATCTACAAAAGGGACCATTTCAAACGTTTCCTTCGCTTCGTTTTTTTGGAGCACTTTTAGATTGTCTACCGATAAAACCAAACCTACTTCGGGGTCTTTGGCGATTTTTCGCATTAATTCTACATAGGCCTTAAAAATTTTTGGGGTAAAAAGTTTAGGGTCTTTTGTGCCAACAACCACTAAGTTGCCTTCTTCACCAAATACCTTCAGAAATTTGTTGTAGTCGACATTAACTTGATCATCGGCCGGAATTAGGTTGGCTTCTGTATTGGAAAATCGGATGTTTTTCCACTGCATAGCTAAAAGTGTTGTAATCGCGACGATAGCAACAATAAACGCTAAGCGGTTTCGAAGGATAATACGGGCAATCAATTCCCAAAATCCTATTCCGAGTAATTTTTTCATAGGTTTTATAAGGTGCGCAAAGGTAATGAAAACCACCGAAATCAAAAGGGAACTATGGGAATCTTTTCTTTGTAAAGCGAATTGAAAAACCAACCGAATAAATTCTTCTATTTTTTACAAATTGCATAGTACTTTTGTAGTAGAATTTCCCATATTTGTAGAACAAATCCCTATCCATTCAACAGCATGAAAAATCTTAAAAATGCGTTTTTTTACTTAGGTGTAACTGGTGGCTTTACCGCTTTGATGTTTTGGATTGTAATGAAAGGAAAAGATTTGGAAATTGGTCGTCGAATCGTGTCCAATTCTTCAAAAGACACTCTTTTCAATCAGTTTCTAGATTCGATGATTCATAATTTAAAGCATCCGTTAGCGATTTTATTGCTTCAAATTATTACGATCATTATCGTCGCCCGTTTTTTTGGTTGGATTTTTCGAAAAATTGGGCAGCCCACGGTCATTGGTGAAATTATTGCCGGTATTTTCTTAGGGCCTTCCGTAGTAGGGTACTATTTGCCCGAATATTCTGCCCTGCTTTTTCCTGCCGAATCGTTAGGAAATTTACAGTTTTTGAGTCAGATTGGTTTGATTCTTTTCATGTTTGTTGTTGGGATGGAACTCGATTTAAAAGTGTTAAAAAACAAAGCTAATGATGCTGTTGTCATAAGTCATGCGAGTATCGTTTTTCCATTCGCTTTGGGGATCGGACTCTCCTATTATATCTATCATAAATTTGCTCCTGCTGGAGTTGAGTTTTTATCGTTTAGCTTGTTTATGGGAATTGCAATGAGTATCACAGCTTTTCCGGTGTTAGCGCGCATTGTACAGGAACGCGGGATCCATAAAACCCGCTTAGGAACAATTGTAATTACTTGTGCCGCAGCCGATGATATAACGGCATGGTGTCTCTTGGCGGCAGTAATCGCGATTGTAAAGGCAGGTACGTTTATGAGTTCGCTCTACGTAATTGGTGGAGCAACACTGTATGTATTGATGATGTTGTTTATCGTTAAGCCGTTTTTGAAAAAAGTGGGCGATCTCTATGCCAACCGCAGTAATTTAAGTAAACCAGTTGTAGCGATTTTCTTATTGACGTTAATTGTTTCGGCATATATGACTGAAATTATCGGAATTCATGCACTTTTTGGAGCCTTTATGACGGGTGCGATTATGCCTGACAATACTAAATTCCGTACAATTTTCATTGAAAAGGTAGAAGATGTTGCCTTGATTTTATTATTGCCTTTGTTTTTTGTATTCACGGGTTTGCGAACCCAAATTGGATTGATTGGCGACCCCGAACTATTGCGAATTACGGGCTATATTATTTTAGTTGCTGTAGCGGGGAAATTTGTGGGTTCGGCTTTAGCGGCAAAGTTTGTTGGTCAGAATTGGCGCGATAGTTTAACCATTGGTGCCTTAATGAATACGCGCGGATTGATGGAACTGGTGGTGTTAAATATCGGTTTTGATTTGGGAGTATTATCTCCCGAAGTTTTTACGATGATGGTGATTATGGCTTTGGTGACAACCTTTATGACTGGGCCTGCTATTGATCTTATTAATTTTATTTTTAAACGTAAAGAAGTTTTTCTACCCAAAGACAGTATAGGTGAAGGAAAATTTAAAATTTTGATTTCTTTTGGAAATAACGAAAAAGGTAAATCGTTGCTGCGCTTAGCAAATAGTTTGGTTAAAAAACAAAAAGAAAATACCAATATAACAGCGATGCATTTGTCGTTGAGCGATGAAATTCATTCCTATAATTTGGAAGAATATGAGCAAGAAACGTTTGCACCGATTATTGCTGAATCAAAAGAACTTAATCAAGAAATTACACCCCTATTAAAATCGACGGTAGATATTGAAAATGATATCGCTGAAATTGCCTCCGAAGGAAATTTTGATTTGGTTTTGGTCGGTTTAGGGAAATCCATTTTTGAAGGGTCTTTACTAGGGAAAGTGCTCGGTTTTACTACACGTATTATCAATCCAGATCGCTTGTTGGATAAATTCACGGGAAAAGAAGGTTTGTTTGATAATTCTCCGTTTGATGATCGAACCCGATTAATTATTTCCAAAAGTAAAAAACCGCTCGGGATTTTAGTGGATAAAGAACTCAATCAAGTTAGTCAAGTTTTCTTGCCTTTGGTAGCCGCAGAAGACGTTTTTTTGTTGGAGTATGCCCAGAAATTAATTTTTAACAGCCAATCTAAAATCACGATATTGGATACAAATAATCATATAAACTCCAATTTTGTAGTAGAAAAAGCGGTTCTTGGATTGCAACAAGCCTATCCGGATAAGGTTTCAGTTATCACTGAATCAGATATGAAGGCCGGGTTTATGGCGCAACAAGATTTAATGATTATTTCATTAGAAAGTTGGAAACAAGTGGTAGATGCGCAAACGTTATGGTTAAGTACGGTTCCCTCTACGCTAATTATTAAACCTTAAAATCCTAAGTCAAGAATATAACTTACTTTTAAAGAAAGATTATCTTCAAATTTGGGTAAACCATAGGCGCCATAGCGTGTAAAAAAGGTAAAGCCGAGTCCTTTGTATATTTGATTGAATTCAACACCACTTTCAAAATAACCATCTTCCAGGGTCTTGTAGGCAAATCCTACATGTTTTTCTTGGTTTTCCATGGTGCCAAAAGCCATTCGTGTAACCACCGAAATTTGCGGTTTGATTTTATAAGCAATTTTTACTTTGTTAAACGTGTGTCTTGCTTGTAAGCTCACATAGCGACTGGAGAAAAATTCGTTGAAAAACATCGTTTCAAAACTATTTTTACCCGCAATTGTTATTCGTTTTAGCAATGCATCTTTATTTAAATTATTGGGTGCAATACTATAAAGATGGGTAAGTGGCGCTTCGCCAAAAACAAGTCCACTTTGGAGAATAAACGAGGTTTCCTGACCGGATAGGTATTTGATTTCGTGATTGATTCTAAAGTCAATTTTTGAAAACTCAAAATCAGAACCCAATAATTGATCAAACGATTGGGTAAATTGAAAAGCAAATTTGGGGTAACGTTTGTCAATTTCGATACGACCCGTGGCTGTTTGCATGTAGGAGCTGAAAGGATTCCATTGCACAGAAAATTGTGCCGTGGTCATTTGGTATTGTGTTAGAAGGGTATTGTTGCTTGAATAACTATAGTCAAACAAAGGTTGCACTTCACTTCGCGCCACCCCAACAAACATTTCGGTTTTTGGGAAAAACTTACTTTCTATGAAGGCGGCACCAGTTTGATGACTGTAAAACGTAGAAATATTTATCGGTCGCGGATCATATATTTTAAACCTTCTGGCTTGTGTAGCAAATTGAATTTGACCAATTTCAGCAACATCATCGGTATAGGATGCGGAAATCCATGTGGTGGTTTCTTTGTCCAATTGAACAGAAGGCGCGATTTGGAATTTAAATCCTTCGTCTTTAAGCCCGTATGCTGCATAAGCACCCAATCGGTATTTTTCAGAAAATCGATTATTTGTAATCCCGCCAACTCCAAAACGAAACCCTTCATAATTGTTGTATTTAATCAAAGTTCGTAAATCGATATCAAACGGGCCAATGGGTAAATAGCCATTAAAAATTTTTCTACCCAAGAAAATTTTATGTTCGATATTCTCTGCCGCTGAAAGACTATCAATATTCGTATAAGTAGGCAGTTTTCTGGGGTCGATCGAATCCCGCTGAAAAGGCCGCCAATATTTTTCGGGTTTACTCATACTCGATTCGGGAATTTCAATCCGTATGGCCGGTTGTTTGATGATTACATTTTCATTTATCTTGACATCATACGGTTTGGATTCTAGCTTCAAATACATTCGATCGGAAGCGTTTTGACCAATACCTTCAATGCTAGAATTGAATTTAATGGTTCCACCTAAGATTTTTAAATCTTCCGAATTATTTCCTTTTACCACCGTAAATGTTCGTTTTTCGGGAAACCAAATACGGTATTTACTCAAATAATTAAAGGTAAAGGTCGCATTAATGTTTACGACTCCATACACTCGAAAAAACGCTTTGGCAATAGAATAATTTTCAGCATCGATATACAACAGTCCGCGCAGTTTGTTAGAATTCAATTTCTTCGGCTGAAAATACACACAATAAACCGTACGGTCTTGGATTTTAATGGTGTCAATCATTTTAAAAGCATACAATTTTCTTCCCATGGGTGAAATTGGGTTTTGAACCGAAACTTCCAAAATATCCAAATGGTTTTCATACAACGAATATGAAACCAGATTTAATCCTAAATATTCAAATAATGGTTTTTTGAAACCGGCCATCCGCGAGGCTAAAACGGTTTCTTTTGTGCCATATTTATTGTATTGGATGAGGTTGACTTTCTCTGTTTGGTAGATGTGCTGTTTTTCTACCATTTTTTTAAACTTATAATTGGATGAGTCCATCTCAACTTTGCGCCGGCGAAACCAACGCTTTTTAATTACGGTATCGATTTTTGAGGAAATCGAATCGGGATCAGCTGTAACTAAAAGGTGTTCGTAGTTTTTATATTCGTAGGTAGTTAGAACTTTTTCGGGCTGATTTTTCGAGCGGTTTTCTACTACTTTTTTTACGATTAGATTGGTTTGATTGTCGGAATAAATTTCTGCATTTTGTTGGGTGTTGTTGGACACCATTTTAATCAAAATCGTTTTAGCTCCCACATTAAGGTAATGGCTTTTGTCGTGATAGCCTTTGTAGGAGACAAAAATGGGCTTCCCTTCATCGCTAACTTCCAATGTGAATTTCCCTTCCCAATTGGAGTAATTTATTTTGTTTTGGTACGTGATTTTGGCAAAAGCTATCGGAATCGTGGTGTCATAATCGATCACCTGACCCTGCATTGTTTTTTGTGCCCAAAGGAATTGGGTCCAACAAAACAATCCCAATATCCAAAATACTTTCATGGTTTTCAAATCGGATGGTAACAATTACAAATGTAGAAATAAAAAAATCCGCCTATGGTTTTTACGGGGCGGATTTTTATAATTTTTTAACGAATACTTATACTTTCATTATTTCGGCTTCTTTAATTGCCAAGTGTTCTTCTATTTTTTTGATAAAAGTATCGGTTAATTTTTGAACATCGTCTTCTGCTTTTTTACAAAGATCTTCTGAAACCCCGTCTTTTTCTAATTTTTTAATTTCTGTATTGGCATCCTTACGGTGGTTACGAATCCCAATTTTCGCATCTTCGGCTTCGTTTTTGGCTTGTTTTACTAAATCGCGACGGCGCTCTTCAGTAAGCGGAGGTACACTTATGATCACTACATCGCCATTGTTCATTGGGTTGAAACCAATGTTGGCCATCATAATCGCTTTTTCAATTGGGGTCAACATACTTTTCTCATACGGTTGAATGGTCAATGTGCGCGCATCGGGAACACTAATGTTGGCCACTTGAGAAAGTGGGGTCATCGAACCGTAGTAATCCACAAACACACTACCTAACATTTGCGGAGAAGCTTTTCCAGCGCGAATGTTTAAAAACGATTTTTCAAGGTGTGCAACCGATGCGTTCATTGCATCTTTTGTTTCTTCTAGAATCAATTCAATATCTTCCATGAGTTTAATTTATTTTCAATCGGTTATATACTTACAACAGTACCTACATTTTCACCTTGACAGATTTTCAAAAGATTTCCTTCTTTATTCATGTCAAAAACCACAATAGGTAATTTATTTTCTTGACTTAAGGTAAATGCAGTGGTATCCATTACATTCAATCCTTTTTTCAATACGTCTTCAAATGAAATCGAATCAAATTTTACGGCGTTTTTATCTTTCTCTGGGTCAGCAGTATAGACTCCGTCTACCCGAGTTCCTTTTAAAATAACGTCGGCATGTACTTCAATACCGCGTAAAACGGCAGCTGTATCGGTTGTAAAATAAGGATTACCAGTTCCCGCACCAAAAATAACAATTCGTCCCTTTTCAAGATGGCGTACCGCTCTACGTTTAATATAGGGTTCTGCAATTGCCTCAATTTTTAGCGCCGTTTGTAAACGGGTTTGCATGCCTTTATCTTCTAAGGCGCCCTGCAATGCCATTGCATTAATTACAGTAGCCAACATACCCATATAATCGCCTTGAACGCGGTCCATTCCATTACTAGCCCCAGCAACGCCTCTGAAAATATTACCACCTCCTATAACGACAGCAATTTCTACACCGTGGTCATGGATTTGTTTGATTTCGGCAGCATATTCGGCCAATCGTTTGGGGTCAATTCCATATTGTCGTTCACCCATCAACGCTTCGCCGCTTAATTTCAGAAGAATTCGATTGTATTTCATAGGATAGTTGGTGTTGTTTTACTTAATACGCTGCAAATATAAAGATATTCTTGCGATGAGAAAGTAGTGCTCTAAAATTATCCATTTCAAGCGCTAAATCTCAGAAAAGCATTCGATTGCAATAGTAATCAAATGTTATAAATGAATTATCTTTGCAAAAAAAAACGATTAGCATGAATGCGATTATTCAAAATAGTTTGAAAAATAGTTATTCCTATAAGGAATACCGCGCCTTGATGCAGGCCTATGCAGCAGAAGGAAAAACCACGGGCGAATCCACCGAAGCTCATGTTTATTATACCCATTTGAATGAAGCGCGAATGCATCGTTTAGATAAATCGTTGCAACTGTTCCCCGAGGTAGCATTGCAATTGGATGAATTGCGGCAGGATTTAATTTGGATCGTTCTCGCTGAAACGTGGTGTGGAGATGCCGCTCAAGTGGTACCTATTTTGGATAAAATGGCTGCCCATACTCCAAAAATTGAAATGCATGTCGTTTTGCGGGATGAGCATCCTGAATTGATGGATTTATTTTTAACCAATGGCACCCGATCCATTCCAAAGTTGATTATTGTAGATAAAATTTCGGGGGCAGTACTAGAGGATTTCGGACCTCGTCCCATTGGAGCAAAACAATTGATTATTGACTATAAAGCAGCCCATGGTGTTGTTGATGAAACCGCAAAAACGGCTTTGCAAAAATGGTATTTAAACGACAAAGGGATGAGTACCCAACATGAAATAATAGAACTGCTGAAAGTTGCAGTAGTTTAAAGAGTAAGGGATTTGGAAACAGGTCCCTTTTTTTTATAATTGATCTTCAAAAGCAATGGGAGTAATGCCATCAGCAACATTAAACGCACCAATCTTTGTGCGTCGCAATGCCGATAAATAGGCCCCAGATTGAAGCGCGTTTCCAAAATCAAAAGCTAAAGAACGAATGTAAGTGCCTTTACTACAGCTTACCCGAAAATCGATCTCGGGTATCGCAATTCGGGTGATTTCAAATTCGTAGATTGTTGTAGGTCGTGCCGCTATTTCAACCATTTCGCCGGCCCGTGCATGTTCATACATTCGTTTGCCATCTTTTTTTATTGCCGAAAAAACAGGAGGTTTTTGCATAATTTCACCCACAAACGTTTGTGCCGTTTGCAGCAGTAAAGCTTCGGTAATATGTTCGGTCGGAAAGTGGGCATCTACGGCAGTTTCCAAATCATAAGAAGGGGTGGTTGCGCCCAGGGTGATGGTTCCGGTATATTCTTTGGTTTGTCCCTGAATTGTTGGGATTTTTTTGGTGAACTTCCCCGTACAAATAATTAGAAGTCCGGTTGCTAGTGGATCCAATGTGCCGGCATGGCCAATTTTGAAGTTTTTTGAGAACTGGTATTTGCGTTTTAAGGCATATTTTATTTTGTTCACGGCTTGAAATGAACTCCAGGTTAGGGGTTTATCAATCAAGAGGATTTGTCCTTCTGTATACGCTTCAGCGGGTAACTGCATTATTTTCCTAGCGTAAAGTAAAACAATAAGAGGGAACCAGCAATTATACGGTAATAGCCCCAAGGTTTGAAACCGTATTTTTTAATAATTCCAATAAAAAATTTAATAGCCAAAATGGCAACAACAAAGGCGACGGCGTTTCCAAGCAAAAACAAATTCAGGTTATTGCTATTTTGAGTCAATAATTCATAACCTTTTAAACCTGATTGCGCATAGGTTTTAAGAAAAATCGAATACGTTGTAACCGCCAGCATGGTTGGTACTGCAAGGAAGAAAGAAAATTCGGCTGCCGCTGCGCGGGTTAAGCCCTGTTGCATCCCGCCAATAATAGACGCTGCTGAACGACTGGTTCCAGGCATCATGGCTAAACATTGCCAAAGGCCGATGTAAAAACCTTTTTTAACGGTAATAGCTTCTTCGGTTGTTATCGTTGGGTTTTGGAAACGCGAATCGATAAACAAAAGCACAATTCCGCCAACAATTAAAACGATAGCAATGGGTATCGGGTTGCCCAAAACGGCATCGATAGGGTCGTCAAATAATTTACCCAAAACCAAAGCGGGAACGACTGCAATTGCCAATTTACTGTAAAATTCAAGTCTTTTAAAATCAAAAAATTTACGCCAATACAAAGCCACTACAGCCAAGATAGCACCAAATTGAATCGCTACTTGAAACAGTTTTACAAAATCATTTTCTTGAATCCCAAAAAAAGAGCTGGTAAAAATCATATGTGCGGTAGAAGAAACCGGTAAATATTCGGTCAATCCTTCTACAATAGCGATCCATAGGGCCTGAAGTGCATCCATAGGGGTTGGTTAGGGATTAAAGGCCAGATTTAAGCCGCGTCTTTATCTTTTCTGAAAATCGAATAAATCGTAATTGCAAACCCGATTAACACTACGGTTGGCGCCAAGCGAATTCGTCGAAAACTCATGATATCGGCATTCCAAACCGACGGATTGTTGTTGCTGCTTCCCGACATCAGAATAAATCCAATTGCAATGACCACCAATCCAATAATCAAGAATTTGTAGTTTTCTTTTCCAAAAAGGAAATCCGGTTTTTGTTCGTTATTACTCATAGTTCCTTTCCTTTTTTTAGTATAAATCGTCTGTACGTAAATTTAAAAAGCGTTGGGTGGCAAAATAAGTGCTAATCCAAGTGATTACGATGCCCATGCTTAGCACTGCAACCAATACAATAATGGTTAACTCCATTTGGTTGAAAATATCTAATCCGGGATATGCGGTTGAGAGGTTGAGTAAAACCACCAAAAGGGCAACCACGGCGAGCACACCTCCAATTAACCCCAAAAGCATGCTTCGACGAATAAACGGTTTACGAATGAATGATTTTGTAGCCCCAACCATTTGCATAGTTTTGATAATAAACCGGTTGGCATAAATGGAAAGGCGCATCGAACTATTAATCAACAATACCGAAATCACCATAAATACTCCAGTGATGATTAGCACCCAGAAACTGATTTTTTTAATATTATCATTTACTAAGGTGATCAACTGTTTGTCATACACTACATCGGCTACAAATGTGTTTTTGCGAATCGTACGTTCCATTGAAGTAAACCCGGGATTGGTTACATATTCGGCCTTAAGGTGAATATCGTAGGAGTTTTGCAACGGATTCATTCCTAAAAACTGCATAAAATCTTCTCCAACAATTTCTTTATGGTTTTTTGCAGCTTTTTCTTTCGAAACAAATTTGAAATCTTTGGCATACTTTCCCGCGCGCATCGTTTCTTCAAATGCCTTGAAAACCGAGTCGTTGGCTTCATTTTTAAAGAAAACAGTCATCACGATATCTTCCTTGAAATTGTCGGATAAGCGTTTGGAATTGATGATGAATAACCCAAGCGCCCCCAAAAGGAACAACACGAGAAATACGCTCAACACTACCGAAAAATAGGAAGAAATCAATCTGCGCTTTTGATAGTTTTCGAAAGAAGATGCCATAAGGTTTGTTTTATGTTGTAAAAATAAAAAAGAAATTCATTTTACTTGTAATAACGCACAAAGTTTTCGCTTCTTACAATTATCGTGTAAATTTGCGCTTAATTTAAAAACTGTCCGTAAAACTCTGGTTTATCAAAAATGAGGTAACCTTGTTTTAATTTACAACGCATCATGAAATATTTTCACGAACAAATTGAAGCCAAGTGGCAAAAATATTGGGCCGAACACCACACGTTTGCAGCCTCCAATTCTTCCGAAAAACCGAAGTATTACGTGTTGGATATGTTTCCGTATCCTTCGGGTGCCGGATTGCATGTTGGACATCCGTTAGGGTATATCGCCTCCGATATTGTGGCCCGTTACAAACGCCACCAAGG
>NZ_JAIXRZ010000032.1 GCF_027484945.1 Flavobacterium sp. | reverse complement strand
GTGTGCGCATCTGGAGTGTAAACTAAACTTTTGAAAGCTTTGCTTTCTGCTTGAAAGTGTACTGGTTGTTCTCCTCCGTAGATTACGCAAGGAACCATTCCAGCATCACGTACGGCCTTCGTTGCCTTTTTGCCTACGCTTTCTCTTTCAGATCCTTTGATTGAAATTGACTTCATTATTTAAATTTATTAATTAATTACATTAAAAATTTTCCGCTAATGGAGCTGTTGTGCTGAACCATTTGCATTACTTCTGCAAATAAAGGGGCGCAACTTACCACTTTTATTTTCGCCGATTGCTTTTTAAGCGGAATTGAATCGGTTACAATTAATTCGCTTAATTGCGAATTTTCTATTTTTTCATAGGCATCTCCTGAGAGAATAGCATGAGTACAAATCGCACGAACGCTCAATGCACCCCGTTCAATCATGAGGTCGGCAGCTTTAGCCAAAGTGCCGCCGGTATCGATCATGTCGTCTACCAAAATCACATTACGACCAGTAACGTCTCCAATCAATTCCATCGTTTCAATTACATTGGCAGCTTTGCGTTGTTTGTAACAAACGACCACATCAGATGTAAGGAACTTAGAATACGCATAAGCTCTTTTGGAACCGCCCATATCGGGTGATGCGATTGTTAAATTAGCTAAGTTCAAACTTTGTACATAGGGCAAAAAGATTGTAGAAGCAAATAAATGATCTACGGGCTTTTCAAAGAAACCTTGAATTTGATCAGCATGCAAATCCATGGTCATGATTCGCGTAGCTCCCGCTGTTTCCAACAACTTGGCAATCAATTTTGCGCCAATTGGCACACGCGGTTTGTCTTTACGATCTTGACGGGCATATCCAAAATAGGGGATAACAGGTGTAATGTGTCTAGCCGATGCACGTTTTGCCGCATCAATCATCAATAATAACTCCATTAAATTGTCGGCCGACGGAAAGGTCGAACAAACAATAAAAACGCGTAACCCACGGATGGACTCCTCGAAAGAAGGTTGAAACTCACCATCACTAAATTTAGAGAACGTAACTTTACCTAGCGGAACGCCATAATTCTTGGCAATTTGCTCCGCAAGGTGTACACTTTGGGAACAAGCAAAAATTTTTGCTTCGGGTTCTTGATGTGCCATTGCTATCAATTTGTTGTTTTTAATCCGCTGCGCTCCATACAATTCGGCTATATTTTTTTTTTTTTTTTTTTATGTACAATTGCCTCGGGTGTAGTTAGTTATTGTGTTGTGTAAATTGAGGTGCAAATTTAGGAATTTAAATCGACTGAGGAAGTATATTTTTAAGTATTTTTTGTTGTTTATTTCAAATTTTGATTACATTTGCACCCACAAAACACAAAACTCCATGCCCGGATGGCGGAATTGGTAGACGCGCACGACTCAAACTCGTGTTCTTAGGAGTGTGGGTTCGATTCCCACTCCGGGTACCAAGTGGGACGAATCAACTTTTTTTGATTTACTCCCACTTTTTTCATTCTTATAACTTGCTGATATACTTCTTGTTAGATCAAACAAAATATTCGTTTCACTTGTTAGATACTCCCTTTTTTCAATTGAATAATAAATTCCCTTCGGAAATAGGATCGATTGGAACCTTCTTTTTTCGGGGTAATTTAAAGAATCGTAGAATTCATAGGGGTTTTGGGCTATTTTTGTGAATAGTTTTAGTACTTTATCAATGTTAGATATTTTCCCAGGCACTCTATTTAGTTCTTTTTGCTTTTCTGCAACTTCTTTTTTGATTCTATCGGACTGTCTTTCATAAATTTCTTTTGATAATTGACCAATTGCATACCGATATTCCATATTTTCCAAATCATTTTTCAACTTATTTATGGCTGTTGAAAGTATTCTTTTTCTTTCCGAATTATTGGAAATATCATTGGACATCATTTTTTTGGTTTGCGCAACAACTAGACGTCCTAATTTTTCACTTATTTCAAATTCTTTTAAAACTTCACTAAACTGATCGTGAACTCCAATATTGTACTTTGAGGAGTCAGCATTTATTGCTTTAAAGCAACTATTACATTTGTAGTAATATAATTTACGTTTTTTATTGTGATAGGAGGTCATTGGAGATTCACAAGAACTGCATACTAAAAACTGAGGGGATAAAGGGGTTTCTTCTTTTCCAGTTATTTTGGGAACACCGGAACAAACTTTACCCGATAAAATTCGTTGAAGTTGTTCAAATTCATGCACCGAAATAAGTGATTCCCAAGGCGCATCAACTTCTGTGCCTTCTAACAGCTTGTTTATTAATTTGCCGGTATAAAATGGATTTCTCCAAATGCGGGAAAGTGTATTTCTAGGGATATTAACCCCTTTAGATTTAAACCATAATCGAATTTGATTATCATTATAGTTCTGATACAATTTCATTTGAAAAGCTTCTCTGATTAATTCACCTACAGCATTAACTTTTATTTCTTGTACTGCTTTTAATTTTTCTGGATCTTTTACTTTAGGCCCATAATGGTCATATCCAATTGGTGCTTTTCCCAACACTTTTCCGTTCTGAAGCGAACTTATCATTCCAGGAATAATTGTGTCTTGTCGGTTAAAATTTTCTTTTTGAGCGTATAAGAGCTGACTTGAAAACTCATTTTCAGATCGTTCATTAAAGGTATTGTGGTCTGTACTGATTGAATACAGAAATACATTATATGACTTTCTAAGGTTTACAAATAACCCAATATGTTCTGCGCCAGCCCTACCAAAGCGGCTAGGAGACCAGATTAGAATTATTTTGGGTCTTTTGTGTGCCGGTGTTTTTTTAAGTTTATCGGTTAATTCTTTTAACGTTACCTGTGTATTGATTCTTTTGGAGCTTTCATATTCTGCATCAAATTCTTCTGTGATGGTCAAATTGTGCTCTTTTGCGAAAGCTTTTATTTTGCTTACTTGGTTTTCAATGCTGCCATTGTTTAGAAATTGCTCTTTAGTTGAAACTCGAGTATATGACCATACATTAGCACCATAAAATTCTTTAATTGTTATGTTCTTTTTCATTGTTTACTAATTCAATTAATAATGCAGTTATTTCATTAAGTTTTAATGCGAATTCTAATTCTTGTTCTTTCGTCAATATTTTTTTAAGTTCAGGAACTACCTTTATAATTTCTTCATAAGTAAGTAGGTTGTCCTTTTTTTGAACTGATTTTCCTAATCGGCCCATATCTATTGTAAATAAACACGGGCTGTTTTATAAGCAGGAACCGATAGGGTTGTACATTGCTCATAATGATTCTGATTTTATAGTTATTTTATAATTTCCTTGCAATCTTTTTTCAATACCCATTTTAGCATCTTTAGGGATATTATTTTTAAAAATAAACTCGGCAAGTTCTTCTGCGCTTTTATGGCTTTCGGTAGTCTTATAAATTTTTGTTTCACCTTTAGTATTCAATTCAATTTCAATAAGTTTAGGTTTATCATAAAAAATTGTTCTTTTAATAAGATTTTCTATGTCATTTAGGTATTGTAAATCTTTAGATGTATTTAATAAATCAACCCCCATTGCTTTTGCAATTAATGGAAAAATCGGAATAGTAATTAATGGTTCTTGGTATATTAAATTATTCAGGTCTGAAGTAAATTTAACGTTTGAATAAACTATTTGGTAATCGTTTTTTTTTGGTGAATAGAGAAAAGAAATTAAAGCGTTTCGTTGTTCTAAACAACTTTTAATTGCATTAGTAAAAGGGTTAATTTCGTATCTTAAAGTTTCTTCTAGAAAAGTTTCATCATTCAAAATATTCCTTAATCTTTCTTTTATTATTTCAGGATGATTTTTTTTAAGTTCATCTTGTAAAACCTTATCAGCAAATTTGTCTTTATGGGGTTTTTTCCAAACGGCTATAGATAGTTTTTCAAGTTTATCTGTTCCTACTCCAATTTCATTTAAATCATTAATAATCAAGACCCAAACAGCTTCGAAAATATTCATATATCCCTTTTTTTCTTTTTCAAAAAAAGTAAATAAACCTTTACTTTTCCAATATGAAATTTGTCGAGAGGAAATGTTTAGGCTGTTGGGAAGGATTTTCCTTTCGTAAAACTTTTCACCTAATTTAATAAGTTCAGCTAATTTAATAATATCATCTAATTTCATAAATGTAAAGTTTATTTTTTAAAATTAACAACAATGTAAACTTAATAAAATATTTTTATATTTGAAGAAAAAATTTAAAAAATATGAAAACCATTAAAATTTGTCAAAATCCTGATTGTGGTAAAATAATTAATGATTACAAAAGTTCCAAAAAGAAATATTGTAATGATTACTGTAGAAATCATTCCGGACATATTCGACGGAAAGAAGAAAATAAATTTTTCACAACGTATTTTAATGGTCAAAAAAAGAACTATGAAATCCTCAAATTATATAATGATTGCGGGATTTATGAGGAATCACTTATAAAGTTGCAAAAATTTGGATTTGACAGTAAATACCTCCCTGAGCAAAGAGTGTTTGAAGATAATGGCAGCACTTATGTTGTCTACACGATAAAAGACATAACGTTTAGTTTATATAAATCTGATAATATTAAAATATTTAAAAATAATCCATGAAAGAAATTTTAATTACCTCCCGACAAAGAATGCTCGCTCCTGATCAATTGGCTCATGAGTTAAATATTCTACAAACGCCTGAAAAAATGGAAAGCAACATTAATACCAGTTTCATTTTAATAGGGGCATTAGCTTCACTTGCAATAGTAACAATAGTATATGTAATTCATCAAAATCAAAACAATTATCGTAATTCAATAAATAAGATTGACGATTCCGATAAATTTTAAAAAATATAAAAGGAGGGATAGGAAGTAATGGTTTAAAATAGAATAAATCAAGGCTCAACATTCGTAGAAAAGTTTACCCTTGTTGATATTTTCAATCGAAATATAATTTAATATTAGTCCTTCATTATATAATCTGAATTTAATTTTTATGCAATAATAAAAAGTGAGGTTGATATCCATTTTTATTGTATAGGGGGAGTTTATTATTGAAAGAAATATTAATAATAATAATATTATATATAATACTCATAAAATCAAAATTATATCGAAATTTAGAAAATATATTTCCAAATAAGTTCAAATTAACTCAATTAAAATAAAATTGCTAAAAATCGCTGATAACTGATATTCAGCGATTTTTTTATTTAGAATTATTTGATTGTATTGAATTCAAATTGTATTTATATAGTGTTATTTAAAAAGCTCAATAAATTCAAGTGCTTCGAGTATATAAAAAATTCAAATTTTATATAAATTTTATTTGTTATTTACATTAAAATGTATAGACTTTATTTAATAATAAAAAAAACACCCGATGCATCTTAACTAATAAATTTGACATTCTATAATAGTTTGGAATAGCCAATTTTCACCCTACTTATATTATAAATCGGAAGTACCCAATTCATCAAATTTAGCTTTCATGGTAGGGTTATTGTGCGTCAATTTTTTAATGGTTAACTCTTCTGTTTTTTCATTGGCCAAACGCAAATTGTTTTCAGAAGATAATAATGCCGCTTTGGTTTTTTCTAATTCTTTGATTGTTTTTTCAATGCCTGCAATTGCTTCTTGAAATCTACGGCTGGCTAAATCATAATTTCTAGCAAATCCTTCTTTGAACTTGTTCATTTTTTCTTCAAAGTTGGTGATGTCGATGTTCTGACTTCTTACCAAAGCTAATTCTGATTTGTAGTGTAACGAACTCATAGCCGCGTTGCGCAACAAAGTGATAATCGGAATGAAAAATTGGGGTCGAACCACATACATTTTCGGGTGCTTATAGGAAACATCCACAATTCCGGTATTGTATAATTCACTTTCCGCTTCAAGCATAGAAACTAAAATGGCATATTCACATTTTTTTTCCGTTCGGTCTTTGTCTAATTCTTTGAAAAAATCTTCGTTGCGCTTTTTGGTAGCCGTTGTGTCCGTTTCATTTTTCATTTCAAACATGATCGAAATAATTTCCGTACCATGATCGTCAAATTCTCTGTAAATATAATCGCCTTTACTTCCTGATGAGGTATCATTGTCTTTTTCAAAATACGCTTTTGGAAAGGCAGTTGGGCGTAATTTATTAAACTCATTTTCGCAGTGTAATTCTAAAGTTTCCCCAACCATTTTAGTAGAAAGTTTTGCCTTTAAATCTTTTACGCGCGCAATTTCTTCATCTTTAATTCTAATAATTTCATCTCTGGTTTTTAATTCTCCTTCAAATTTTTCCTTTAAGGATTTTTCCAACAGTTCTTTTTCTAACTCTTTGTTTTTCAAATTGTTTGCTAAATCATCCCGCTCTTTTTCAACGGCTTTTAGTGCATCACCAACCGTTAATTTTTTGTCTATTTCGGCATTTTCCAATTTAGCTTTAATTCCCAACAGCTCGTTTTCCTTACTCGAAAGTTTAGCCTTAAGTTCATTTTCAATTGCAGTAATTTGTTGTTGGAGGCTGTTTTTTAGATTGGCTTCTGCTAAACTTACCGCACTTACTTTTTCTTTTTCAGCAATTGCAAGACGGCTTTCTAATTCTTCTTGAAAACGATGGTCTCGAACTTGTTTCACAATTTCGGCAAAGCCGGCTTCATCAATTTTAAATTTAGTTTCACATTTTGGACAAACAATCTCGTTCATAGGAATATTTTTTAATCAATTAAATATAAGGTTACTGTTTTTAGTTTAAGGACTACTTATGGTATACTTCGCGCGGCATGAAAACACCCAATACTCAATCCGAATGGGATACCACAAAGTAAAGAAGTTTTCAATAGGTTTTGAAGTTCAGCATAACAAAAATACGGTTCAAAAAAATAACTATACCCGTGGATCACTCCAATTATTAGTAATGCCGCCAAAACACCAAGGCAATAATAGCCTACGACTTTTTTAAAAAATAGCTTTTTCATTCGTTTATATAATAATTTTTCGGGCGGTGCGAACAATACAAAAATCCACGTAAGCCTCAGCCTTTAAAAGGGTTCACTGTATTTTCAACCAATACCCCAAAAAATTGCACCATACATATTATCGAAGCGATTGAGACAACGGTAAATGATTTTAATTATTACAACATAGAAATTGTAATTGCAGCAGGGGTAGAGGTTTTGATATAAGTGAAAGTTAGCTGCGATAAGTAAATGAAACTTTAACTCATTTAGAATTTTTATCAAAGGTTGGCATACGATTTAAAGTTGCTTTAACAATCAATATAATCCAATTTCAATATTTTAAAGCAGTTATTTATTGAAACGTCAAATAAATCGTGATAATAAGTTTGGATTATTGGATAGTAAGCAAAAAATCTATTTAAATAATTTTAATAATGGTAAAATTCAATTTACTATAAGGGAGGCTATGCATTATCTGCGATTAATCAATTTTTAAATTTATTTCTCTAATTAAATGAAAAATACTGAATTCATTTGAATTCAGTATTTTTTTTTATTATGGTGCTTATAAATGGTTATTGTGGCGGAAATTAAATCTTTATTTAGAATATACTTAAGTGAAAAACAATAGTAAGTGTTTGATATCCATGATATTGATGTTTTCTTATTCAAAAAACAATGATAATTTTATAAATTAGGGTTAATAGTAGTTTTTAAATTGACCTTTTATTTACTTATATGTAAAATAACATCCTCTTAAGATTTACTTTATATATTTTGAAAGTTCTGTTTTAAGTTCATCATATTTTTCTTGAGAAATTAAACCGAGATCAAGCTTATCTTTCGCCTTCTTTAATTCGGTCAAAGCATCATCACTGGTCATTCCAAAACCTTTTACTTCGCCTGTAGATAAAGCATTTTCAAACTGTATAGTATAATTTGATAAACCACTCATACCTTTTGTCCTAAATGACACTGAATAACCTGAACGTTTATTACCTACAATCCAAATTCTTTTTATTTCAGCCTCAGTTCCGCTTGCATCTGCAGTTAGATTCGATATTGGTAATAAAATTCCATCACCTTCAGAAATAAATGCAAATGTTTTATTGGATGACGGAATACCAATTTTCAATCGATCTCCTATTTTATAAACTGCTCCATCACTACCTAAATATGAGGTGTATTCTCCTTTCTTTGCAGTTGCCAAATCAGAATACCTAATTTCTTGTCCTAAAACTACAGTTCCTGATAAGGATAGTATCAAAGCTAAGATTAATTTGAATTTCATTTTTACTGTTTTTTAATTTTATCAGCAAATCAATTAATTTATTTTGACAACTTGAGTCAATGATTTGTGTATTCGTTTAAAAATGACCTATTTTGACGCTAAATTTTCTATTTATGTTAAACCAGCATAAAATATTACGGGTTTTACAACTGATTTCATTGCTTCAAAAGAAACCTTCCAAATCAATAAAGTTCTTGGCGAACTTACTAGAAACTACAGAAAGGACTGTTTATCGTTACTTAGATTTAGTTAAGGAGTTAGGTTTTGAATTACACCGTGATCATAACAATCGATTTTACATTAGCAGTGAAAACGAAGATGAATATATTGCCTTTACAAAAGATGAAGCTTTATTGTTAAGAGAGTTAATTTTGACATCAGGTTCGAAGAGTAAATTGAAAGATGCGCTATTAAGAAAATTATATTTTAATTCAGAAATAGCAATTCAAAGTAATCATGTATTGAAAGCCCATTTGGGTAAAATTGTTGAACAATTAAGAAATGCAATTCAGCTCAAAAAAAGAGTGATTTTAAAGAATTATCATTCAGTAAATTCACAAAATATATCGGATCGATTAGTTGAGCCGATTATGTTTACCGACAATTATAATTGTTTGATTGCTTTTGAATTGGAGTCTAAAGAAAATAAGTATTTTAATATTGAAAGAATAACAAAAGTTGAAACATTAGATGCTGTTCAAACATTTGAACACTTGCATAAGTATGATAAGCCCGATATTTTTGGATTTAGTGAACTGAACGGAGAAAAATTTGATATTGAACTAAGGCTGTCATTACGAGCTTATTTAATATTAAAAGAGGAGTATCCTTTAGTTGAACCTTATGTAAAAAAAGAGGTAAATAAAGCAACTTATCTATTAAAATGTACTGTAAATAACCCGAAAGCGATAACTCGATTTATTCTTGGATTATCAAAAGAAATAGAAATTTTAGGTTCTAAAGAGTTTGAAAATTATTTTTCAGCATCTAGTTTTAACATAAAAGATTCAAATGCAATCTAAATAATCATAACTATAATTCAACTATTTTTACAACAGCTCATAAAATTCTCTTAAATTAATAGTAAATAACAACAATGTCAGAAGACCAAAAACGCATATTAGAGCAACAGCTCTGGAACATAGCCAACACCCTTAGAGGAAAAATGAATGCTGATGAATTTCGGGATTATATTCTTGGCTTCATTTTCTACAAGTATTTGGCCGAAAAAATGGAACTGTTTGCCAATGACATCTTGAAACAAGACGGTATCACTTTCCGTTCCTTAACGGCAACCGATAGCCAGACCCTTGAAATCGTGGAAGCGGTTAAAGAGGAATCGCTGGAGCGCTTGGGATATTTCTTGAAACCCGATGAACTCTTTTCAGAAGTGGTCAAAAGAGGTAACAATGACGTTGAGGGTCGGAACAATTTTATATTGGAGGATTTACAAAGAATCCTAACCAATATTCAATTGAGTACCATGGGAACAGATAGCGAAGACGATTTCGATAATCTGTTTGAAGACATGGATTTGAACAGTACCAAGTTGGGTAAAACTCCCGAAGCCAGAAACGAGATTGTGGTAAAGGTGTTAAGCCATTTGGATAAAATTGATTTCAAGCTCGAAAGCACCGAATTGGATGTGCTGGGTGATGCTTACGAATACCTAATCAGTCAATTTGCCAGCGGTGCTGGCAAAAAGGCTGGTGAGTTCTATACACCGCAAGAGGTGAGTATGATTCTGGCTAAAATCGTTTCAACAGGTAAAGACAAGTTGCGTTCGGTTTATGACCCAACGTGTGGTTCTGGTTCGTTATTGTTGCGTGTTGCACGTGAAGTAAAAGAAGTAAGCAATTTTTACGGTCAAGAACTCAATCGTACCACGTATAACTTGGCTCGAATGAATATGATATTACACGGGGTGCATTACCGTAAGTTTGACATCAAACAAGAGGATACCCTTGAACATCCACAGCACAAAGATTTGACGTTTGAGGCCATTGTGGCCAATCCGCCTTTTTCAGCGCAATGGAGTGCCAATCCTTTGTTCACCTCCGATGACCGATTTTCACAGTATGGCAAATTAGCTCCGTCCAGCAAAGCCGATTTTGCTTTTGTGTGTCACATGGTTCATCATTTATCAGATAATGGCTGTATGGCCGTTGTATTACCACATGGAGCGTTGTTCCGTGGTTCATCCGAGCAACACATTCGTAGGTACTTGATTGAAAACCGTAACTATTTGGATGCTGTTATTGGATTGCCAGCTAACATATTTTATGGAACCAGTATTCCAACGTGTATCATGGTGTTCAAAAAATGTAAAGAACACCCCCAAGATGTATTGTTTATCGATGCTAGCCAACATTTTGATAAAGTAAAAACCCAAAATGTCCTACGGGAGGAGCATATTGAAAAAATTGTGACTACCTACCGCGAAAGACTGGAGGACGACAAATACAGCAAACGCGCTACCCTAGAACAAATCGCGGAGAACGATTACAACTTGAATATACCGCGCTATGTCGATACTTTTGTGTCAGAGGAAGCAATTGATGTCAACACCGTTGCTAATGACCTTAAAACGCTTGAAATGGAGCTGAAAGCCATTGACCAGAATATTGCTGGATTTTGTAAGGAGTTGAACATTGAAACACCGTTCTAGTATGGCACCAGAAATGAATGTACCTAGGTTAAGATTTCCAAATTTCAATGAAGACTGGACAAAAAAATGTTTGTCTGAAATTGCATTAAGAGTTACAAGTAAAAATAAAGAAAATAATTTAAATGTTTTGACTATTTCAGCTCAATTTGGACTTGTGAGTCAACTAGAATATTTTAATAAATCAGTTTCTGCAAAAGATGTTACTGGCTATTATTTGATTCATAAAAATGAATTTGCATATAACAAAAGCTATTCCAATGGTTATCCTATGGGAGCAATTAAAAGATTAAACAAATACGAAAAAGGAGTTGTTTCTACGCTATACATTTGTTTTTGTTTTAATTCTGAAATGGTAAGTTATGATTTTATGGAACAATATTTTGAAACTGGCTTACAGAATTCAGAAATAGAAAAATTTGCTCAAGAGGGCGCTAGAAATCATGGGCTACTCAATATTGGAGTAAATGACTTTTTCAAAATACAACTTGTATTACCTTGTATGGCGGAACAAACTAAAATAGCTTCGTTCTTAACCGCATTGGATGATAAATTGCAAGCCTTAAAAAAGAAAAAAGAGTTGCTAGAGCAATACAAAATGGGCGTGATGCAACAATTGTTTTCACAAGCGCTTCGCTTTAAAAAAGATGACGGGACAAATTATCCTGATTGGGAGGAAAAAAAGTTGGGGGAGGTTTGTGAAATTAAAAAAGGTCAGCAATTGAATAAAGAAGAACTAACGGAATCAGGAGATTACCCATGCATTAATGGAGGAATAAATCCCTCTGGTTATACCAATATGTACAACACCAAGGCTAACACCATTACAATTAGTGAAGGTGGTAATTCTTGTGGATATGTAAATTTTTTTAATGTAAAATTTTGGAGTGGTGGTCACAATTATTCAATCGAAATTAGTAATCCAGCATTAGTTGTCAATAATTATTTATATCAGTTGCTAAAATTTAATGAGAATGAATTAATGAAATTAAGAGTTGGCTCTGGTTTACCAAACATTCAAAAAAAAGATTTAGTATCCTTTGCTCTTAATTTTACTCAATCGCCAGAGGAACAAACCAAAATCGCTAACCTCCTATCGGCCATTGATGAAAAAATCGCGCATTGCCAGTCCGAGTTGGACGGTATGGAGCGTTGGAAAAAAGGGTTGTTGCAACAGCTGTTTTGTTAGAATTAAATCTATGAGACTAAAATTAATTTATCTGTCATTTATTTTGCTATTTATTACATCAAGTTGCAAATTGACATGTGAAACATGCGATGGTGAAGGGAAAGTGGATTGTAAAAAATGCTTTGCAAATGGCACTTTAACTTGTGAAACTTGTGACGGAAACGGTCATACAAAATGCACTTGGTGTGACGGTAATGGATTCAAGAGATGTACATGGTGTTATGGTTCTGGTAAAATAGATTGTGATAATTGCTATGGTCATGGCACATCATATGATTATGATTATAATACTGGTTCTTATAAAAATATGTCGTGTAGAGATTGTAATGGTTCAGGAGATAAAACTTGTGATTGGTGTTATGGAAGAGGAGGTAAAACGTGTTCTGATTGTAGCCGTGGTAGAGTTGAATGTGATGATTGTGATGGAGATGGTAAAATACAATGCAATGAATGTAATGGAGAAACAAAAGTAACTTGTCCAGATTGTAATCAATAAATTTATATATTATGAAGACTAAATTTTTAATGTTTTTTGTTTTTTGTTTGACTAACTGTTTTTCACAAATTAGTCAAAAATGGGAATCGTATTATGATAACAACCCATCTGGTATTGAGGAAAATTATACAGCAAGTGATTTTTTAGAAGTAATTAATTATGTTGGTTTTGAATCAAAAACATATAAACCAGAATCAACTTTTAAAAAAATACTTTTAATGATGCCCTCAGATGGACTAAGACAAATGATGATAACTGGAAATTATTATAGTAGAACTATAAAACATGATGATTATTTTGAATTATATAACTTAAATTATACCACAATAACAAAATCAACATGGGATAGGTATGCTCCATATTTATTACCGTTGATGCAAATTGATGGTGTTGTAAAGTTTAGGTAGTTAATAATGGAGATTAAGAACATAATTAAAACTTATCATTTTGAATTTCTTGTTCAATTTTTTTTGAATTTAAAAAAATTGATACTGAACATGGTTTAAATTCAAAAGAACAAGACATTTTATTTATTTGCATATGTATATTGTCTGTTGACCAAGCAGCAACCCACTCATATTCAAATGTTTCAGATTTTTCGTTAGTTTCAATTTCTACATCTCCAAATATTTTTTCTAATTCACGTATTAATTTACCGCTAACACTATCATTCAAAACGCCAAAATCAATACTTATCGTATAAAGTTTGTTTTTGTAATAACCAAGTAAAATTTTATCAATTTTAACATTGAAAACATTTTGTATGTCACTTCCTATGTAGTAGTAAAAAGTTACATTGTCTTTATTTTTTGCAAAATATTTGAGATTTTTTTTATGTAATTCTGTATTTGAACCAAGTTTGAATTTATTAAAACCATTCTTCTTATCTAAATTTGCATTGGTCTGAGAGAACAATGTTAGAGAACTAAGAAATGTAAAAATTATTAATATTGTCTTTTTCATAATTAATTTTAAAACAAATATAATTATTTTGTCCAAACAATCCGAAGCCATATTAGAAGAACAATTGGTCGCCCAGCTCCAAAAAATGGGGTATGGTCTGGCCACAATCACTAACGAACAAGAACTGATTGCCAACTTGAAAAACCAGTTGGAAAAGCACAACCGTATTCAATTTTCGGCCACCGAGTTTGAACGCGTTTTGAATATATTATCAAAAGGTTCAGTGTTTGAAAAAGCAAAAACGCTTCGAGAGAAACAACACATTATTAGGGACAACGGGGACAATTTATACTTTGAGTTCATCAATACAGAGCATTGGTGTCAAAATCAGTTTCAAGTAACCCATCAAGTCACCGTTGAGGGACAATACAAGAATCGTTATGATGTGACCTTATTAATCAACGGCTTGCCTTTGGTACAAATAGAATTAAAGCGTAGAGGTTTAGAGTTGAAAGAAGCCTTTAATCAAGTTAACCGCTATCAACGCCATTCCTTTGGTTCCAATTCGGGTTTATACCAATACATTCAAATCTTTGTGATTAGTAACGGTGTAAATACTAAGTATTACGCCAATAATCGCAACCAGTCATTCAAACAAACGTTTTATTGGACGGATAAAGAAAATAAACGCCTTACCAACATTCTCAATGGTTTTACTAGCGAGTTTTTGGAGCCGTGTCATATCAGCAAAATGATATGCAAATACATCGTATTGAACGAAACCCATAAAATTCCAATGGTGTTACGTCCGTATCAATTCTATGCGGTTGAAGCATTGATTGACCGTGTAAAGAATAGTGTTCACAACGGCTATATCTGGCACACCACGGGAAGCGGTAAAACGCTAACCTCATTCAAAGCCAGCCAAATTATTATGAATTTGCCACAGGTTAAAAAGGTGGTATTTGTGGTTGACCGTAAAGACTTGGATTACCAGACCACTAAAGAGTTCAACAGCTTTAGCAAAGGAAGCATCGACGGAACCGATAACACCAAAATGCTGGTAGATAAGTTTGCCGACGACACCAAGTTGATTGTGACCACTATTCAAAAACTGAATACGGCTATAAGCAAAAAACAGCACCTTGAAAGGATGAATCGTCTTAAAGACGAACGTATTGTCTTTATCTTCGATGAATGTCACCGTAGTCAGTTTGGTGAAACACATAACCGTATCAAAGAATTTTTCAATAACATCCAACTCTTTGGATTTACTGGCACACCGATATTTGCCGATAACTCGGTAAAGAATGAATTGGGACGTAGAACCACCAAAGAACTATTTGGTGACTGCTTACACAAATACGTGATTACAGATGCAATCAAAGACGAAAACGTATTGAAGTTTTCAGTGGAATATGTGGGACAGTACAAGCAAAAAGAAGACCGCAACACCAATTTGGATATTGAAGTTGAAGATATTGATACCAAGGAGTTAATGGAGCATCCAACGCGATTGGAGAAGATTGTAGATTATATTCTAGCGCACCATGACCGTAAAACACACAGTCGAAACTTCACTGGGATGTTTTGTGTTTCAAGTGTCGAAACTTTGATTAAGTACTACGAAATATTTAAAAAGAAAAGAGAAGCTGGTCAACATAGTTTAAAAATAGCCACCATATTCAGTTACTCGGCCAATGAAAACGATGCTGATGCCAACGGCTTTTTACCCGATGAATTGTCGGTAGTGGAAGAACCCAAAGCGTTATATGGTTTACAAGGACATAGCCGTGAAAAACTGGATGAATTTATTAACGATTATAACCAGTTGTACGATACCAAGTTTTCAACGAAAGACAGCGAGAGCTTCTATAATTACTATAACGACATATCCAAAAAAGTAAAAGAGCGTAAAATCGACATTTTGCTGGTGGTTAATATGTTTCTAACTGGTTTTGATAGTCCAACGCTCAATACATTATATGTAGATAAGAACCTTAAATACCACGGGTTAATTCAAGCCTATTCACGTACCAACAGGGTTTTAAACGAAATGAAATCCCAAGGGAATATTGTAGTGTTCCGAAACTTAAAAGAGGTTACAGACCAAGCCATAACGCTATTTAGCAATAAGGATGCGATTGATGTTATTATTATGAAACCGTATGAGGATTATGCGGTTAAATTTAATGAAGCGTATGAAAAACTTTTAGCGTTGGTACCAAGTGTGGATTCTGTAAATGAATTAAGTACCGAGGATGAAGAACTAGAGTTTATTAAAGCGTTCCGAGAGTTAATGCGTATTCGCAACACGATGACCGCTTTTGCCGATTTTAGCTGGTCAGACCTTGAAATGGAGGAACAAGAGTTTGAAGACTACAAGAGCAAGTATTTGGATTTACACGACAAGGTTCAAAAAGAACACGAAAAAGAGAAAGTATCCATACTAGAGGATGTTGACTTTGAATTGGAGTTGTTGCACCGTGATGAAATCAACGTAACCTATATACTGCAATTGCTGATGAAATTAAAAACAGACAGCAAGAAAGATGCGGTTAAGACCGAAGCCGACATATTAAATTTATTGAGTGGTGAAGCTGATTTGAGAAGTAAACGCGAATTGATTGAGCGCTTTATTAAAGAGAACTTACCAATTATTGAAGACAGCGAAACCATACCGCAAGAGTTCGATAAATTTTGGAATGAGGAACAAGTCAAGGCTTTCAATAAAATAGTTGCCGAGGAGAATTTATCCCCAGAGAAGACCGAACGTCTTATTGAAAATTATTTGTTTTCAGAACAGGAACCGTTACGCGATGAAGTACTGGACTTGATACAAGGAACCAAACCAACCATATTAGAACGCAAGAAGACAGGTGACAGAATCCTTGATAAGATTGTGATATTTGTTAAAACGTTTGTGAGTGGGATAAGTGGATAGTTACCCATAATAGAATTAAATAAAATGAAATATTATTTATCAGATATTATACCTAGAATCCAACAGTTCAGTAAGCGATTGGATGAAAACACATTATTTACAAGTAATGAGTGGGTACAGTTTAATCAAGAAAGTTTAAACAGAGTTTATTATATCTTCAAAAAGAATGGAGAATTGTTGGTGACAGAAAAAGGAATTGGAAAAAAAATAAAATGGGAAAATCTAGGTAATGGTAGAATTACAATTGAGGAGGAAAGTACATTTTATCATTTCCGAATTGCTTTTTATGACGGTTTATTTCTCGTAATGAATTTGAATGATACCAATGATTATGTTTTCTTATTAAATGAAACAAAATTAGGGGTTGATTTTAAAACGATTAATCAAATTAATAAAAAAAAAAAAAAAAAGTATAATTTAGTTCAATCTGAGCAAGTTGTGGACTTTACACTAATTGATTATTCTGAGCATTTACCTGTACCATGTTGGGATTTAATCTTGGGGAGTTTTGATACGATACGTATAGAGTTTTCAAATGGACTAAAAGGGGATATTTATTTCGGTAAACAATCAAAAAAGTATTATTATTTTAGTTTAGCATATGGTACAAGAAATTATTTTGACAATAAGTTAGATTGCATTAAAGAATTATATAAATCTTTATAATACAACAAGTATATCGAGATTTTTGATATATTTTTTTGACTTTATGGTTTATTGGTATTGCATTACTTTTTCTAAACTTCTTTTATTGATTCAAAATTTTTAATTAATTTAATTATTAAAATTAAGTACTATCTCAAATGTAAGTATTTAAACAATAATAAACTTTATTCATCAACTAGAGAAAACCCTAGTTTAAGTTCCTAAAAGAATATTTTCCATTTTTATTTGATGCTCTTTTATATCATCAAATATCCATTCTAGACTGTTTTCCCGATGGTTTTCAAACAGATTATCTTTGCACTTTTGCATCATAATCATAAACTTAATTGAAGCTACACTAACCTGCCTAATCTTTCCACGATCTAGATAATGGCTAAGTTTTGCATTGGGATCCCAATTATTTCCGGAACTATTGATTTCGCTACCAATCATGGCGTAATTACCTAGACAATTTATTTGGTCTTGTGTTGGCCTATTTTCTTTTCCATCTGCTTTAGATTGTGGATAAAAATGTTCTAAACTTCTACGAGTTCTTGAAAAATAAAATTGTTCAAATAGAATTAGTCCAAAATCACTACAACCAAGTGAGTCATAAAAAGATTTTCTTTCACTACACCCTTCTTTTGTTTTTTCGCCTCGTAATTCATCAAAGTATTTCTCCCACAATTTATAATCCAAGTAATTGAATACGAATAATGGAATTCCGTTTGATTTTTTTGTACCATCTCCATAGATATTGGTAAAATCCACATTTATATTTTTAGGGATAACATTAAGTTGGTTGTTAGCAAAAATTGTGCTGTCAAAACTGCCTGGATTAGGGGTGTTAATAGCATTCAACTTTGTCGGATCTAAATAAACATCCTTGAAGTATTTTTCTGCCAAGCCATTAATAAATTCATAATACTTCTCAATAGAAGTGCCTTTATTGAATAAGTGCAACAAACAATAAAATAGGTAATTTTTCCTTTGCCTTGCCGTAAACGATACTTCAAACATTGAAAGCAATTGCACTATTTTTTGCTGAAGTTCTCTATCTTCACATAGATTAACTAAGCGCTCGTTTTTGCCCTCTTTCTGCCAGCGTTGCAATTTCCAAGGATGACTTTCCGGTGTTTCGTTTTCATTGGAATGATGCACTAGATAATTGTCCAAAAAATACTTTGCTTTTAACAAATTATATCCGAACTCCTTTACAAATGCTTCATCCATGGGGATATTTTCGTCTTTTAATTGATCAAATTCACGGATCAATTCTTTATCATCCAATGTAAAATTTCCTGCATTGAAATTTGGCTCTTTAGTTCGTGTGATTTTCAATACAATCAATAAAAAATTTGAAAAATCTATAATAGGCTGGAAGCTGTCTATGTTAGCGTTATTGCCTGACACCTGATCTGACACTTTTCCATTTACCAGATCTAGAATAGACTTCTTACCTGAACCGACTTCGACTTTTGGCAAGGCATCAAAACTTTCAATTATAAATTCACAATGTGTTTTTCCAAAAATGGCTTCCTGCCTGTATTTTTGCTGAATATAAACATTCATGATACTGCAGTTTTCCCACAATTGGCTAAAGGTTACTTTATCTTCTTCTTTATTTAATTGCTCAATCATTCGTGCTTTAATAATCTCATGCTTTTCGAGTTGCTCACCTCTTGAATTCATTATTTCAAAATAATGATTTAAGTCTATGTCTTTGGGAACATTGTAATGAATTAAATGAACATTTTCTTGAAAATACTTTTTGAAATTTTCTAAATCCACTTCTGGAACGATTTTAATTATCGCATTCCGGGCATAATCAAAACCATTGATGATTCCATTATCTTTTTCATCAATATTAAATAAAGGGGAGCTATTTAAAGTTTTATTTGATTTTTTACGTGCTCTATAGGTTAATTTATTTTGAATAGAAATGCCAAGAGACGAAAGCACTATGTTTATGGTAGTAAGCCGCTGTTGTCCGTCTATTACTTCATAAACTTGGTCGCCTTTATGATAGGAAACCAATGTACCAATAAAATAGGTGCCTTTCTTTTTTAAATTCCTGTTTTGAAGGTATGCATCATACACATCTTGGATAAGTGCTGTAATCTCATCATCTTCCCAGGCATAATTTCGCTGATAAATAGGCACTTCATAAGTTACCGGATTCCCATTATATATTTCGGCAATGGATTGTTCTTTTAAGGGTAAAAAATTACTAGCCATATTATTCTTCAATAAATTTATTTAATTTGAAATAGTAAAGGTAGTTTTGATAAACTCCATTATTTTCTTTATTTATGTCCTCTTTTTTTGCTACAATTTTATCCAATGGGAGTGGACTTAACTTATCGGAAAGTGAGCTTAACAATGTAATTGGTGAATCCGCCTCTGTGATCATTTTATAAATATTGAATGAATTTATAACATCGCTTCCTAAAATGTAATTTTGAGCAGATTGCCAACCAAGATTGTAGTATTGAGCCCTTAATGAATAAGCCCAAATAAAAGCATATAGAACAAATTGCTTTTCTAACATTTCTTTATCTGATTTAGATGGTCGTTCGCTAGGGCAAAACCTATCTACATAAAGTAATACTGCCGTATCGAATAATAGCCGTGTAATACCATTGCCTACACCGTTTTTGTAATTTCTTAAGTCAAGTGTTTTTACAATTTGGTTGTCATTGATAAAATACCCCTCGTATTTATTGTTGTTTTGAATGTCTTTTAGAATTACAAAATAATGCTTAGCATAATCGAAAAACGATTTGCCGGCTATAATGGGTGTGTCTATCTGAAATGGCTTAAGGTTATTCATCCCATTTACAAAAGGCATGGAAGATTGATTTACCATGTCGGCATAGGCATAAGCACCTTTATAAAATTGCGCATAAGGATAATTTCCGTCACGGTTTATGCCTTTAAACTTTTGTATATTTTGTTCATTAAGTTCCCATGCACTGTTTCCTTTAATCCATTCTTTTAGGCGGTAGAGATAATCGCTAAACAAAAGGGCAAGTTTTTTTTGGTCCAGATCTTCCCAATCTTTTACTGTTTTTTCGATTTGAGTAATATCTGCATTGTTCATTTCTCTCAGGTGATAGGCCTTTAATAAATCATGCGGATACAGCTTTTTTCCTCGGGCGTTTTGCGAATCAAAAAACTGGAAGGCTTCAGAAATATCTTCTGTAATAACAACGATGAGTTCGCAATTATTTTTGATATAATCATGGACTTCTGATCGTTCCCTGATATCTGAAATATTATGTATGCGTCTTTCGAGGGTTCTATAGTTGTTGGGAATGTTTCTAGAGTTATAAGGATCATCAGTTAACGACTGATTAAGAAAAGGAATTACAACTTCCTGCCCATTATAAAGCGCCATAAGCAAGAGCGAAAACGTAATGGTGCGCTGTTGACCGTCCACAATATTATAAACCGATTTTTTTGCATCATAATGAAGAATAAGGGTTCCTACACGGTATGTTTCTTTATTTTGATTTTTGGCTTCAATAATATCGTCAAATAGTTGTACAGCATTTTTGGCTGTCCATTTATACGGTCGCTGATAAGGGGGAATCACCAAATTGATGGGACGTATCGGTTTGCCTTCTGCATCCTGACTGATTGTATTGTTTAAAAGTAGGTCCCCTATTTTGGTAATGGCCAATTTTAGTACTGAACTCATAATTTTTAGTTAATCATATTTTTTTTTCTTGTGAAGCTTTTCCGCTGTTTTCCTCTGTTGTTTAGCTCAGAGTTATTCTATCCCATTTGTTTTTTTAACCTTTTATTATTTTTTACAATGAGTAGAAAAAATAAATTTACATCAAACTTGTACTTTCTTGTTAAAAAACTTAATCCTTTCAATTTTCAATTTATCACTATCGGATCTCTCAGAAGTGATTGTCTTTACATTTGATGTTAACGTTTTGCGGCTTGGCGTAGTGGCGGATTTTTAGCACAAAAGTTCAATCGAAGAACTGAACTTAAATCTACCACAAAACTGTCATACGAAGCACTGAACTGCCACTTTTGCCAAACCCGTGTTATGCCCAGTGCTTATTCTCATTCGATTACGATTTTGTTTATTTCGTTCATTAATCTGTCCGTTTCTGTCAATGCAACAATGATTTTTTGATAGTGTAAAATGTCGTCAAATTCAAGTGTTCTTTCCTTTCTGTCTTTAAGCCATTTTTGTGCTGGCTGATAACCACCAATAAAAAAGTCCCAAGCTATTTGCGGCACATTGTCGAAATACTGCGTGTCGTTGATGTACACTTTTCCGTTTTCGTATTTTGGTTTTACAACTACATTGTTTCCGTCTTCGGGATATTGAGTTATATATTTTTCAACTGTTGAACTTTCTAATAAATGTATTTGTCTGATTTCACCGCCCAATTTTACCAACTGCCAAAATGTGGCAGCATCTTTTGGGTAAGGCACTCTTGGAAAATCTATTTTTAAAAATTCTTTGTATTTTTCTCGGTACGTTGGCGAATGTAAAACCGCATAGATATAATCTAAAATGTCGATTGGTGCAAATGTGTCTTTGGTGGTTGCTTTTTCGTTGGTAAAAGTTAAACCTAATGTATCTGCTATTTGATTTGCAATTTCTTCATTTAGATTTGGTGTTCTATCTGATGTTTGCCCGATAGTTTGTTGACCGTTGGTTTTGGGATATAGGTATAGAGGAAATATGTACGTTGAATCTGCCGCACTATCCAAAATATGTAAATCAACAATTGAATTCGTTATGAACATATAACCTAAACTTAATTGACGACTTTTCTTTGATACAATTAATCCATAATTATCTTGAGAAAAATGTTGATTGATTGCGTAAACAGGATATGCCAAAAAACCCCTAGATTGATTTGTGAAATAAGTGTTTCTGATATCAAAAGGGCGGTAGTTAATTTTCTTTAAATGTTTATTGTCAACGCCAAACTTTGAAATATTTTCTTTGGCATAAGAGGTTTTTTTATCTCTACTTTCATTGACTTCTGTTCTATATTTTTGTTTTAGCTCTGTTTCTGACAACGTTCTAAAATCATCAAGAACTTTTATTAATTCATTTTTATTGAATTGTATTGCTGTATCATCACGCTTTGAACATATTCCCACTCCATTTAATTTTAACAATTCATCAATTTTTAAAAAAGAATCATACTCTTTTTGTGATGAAAAATCTTTTGGAACTAAAAAGAAATTTGGTTGAAATGGTTTAAGTTCTGTATAAGATGTACTTTCTAAAGAGTTATCCCATAGAAAATCATATTTTAATTCCCGTTTACCAAAAAGGTCGTAATGAAAAACTTTGCCTAATTCAGTAGTTTTTTTCTTGCCTGTCTTAACTAAAATGTTGATTGAAACACCTTGCATAATGTCAAACACATTTTGGTCAACGCCACCGTCTGGTGCTGTTTCTTTTTTCTTGCTGTTTCCGTGCAAATTGATAACAAAAATTTTGTCATAAGTTTTTAGCAGGTTCCAACGCATTCCACGAAATGAAATACTATCTAAAAAGCTATTGTCTGTAATGAAAGCCAAAATTCCACTTCCGTTTTTTTCAATGTAATGTTGCCCATAACGTAGGAATTTCACATAATCGTTATTTAACCATTTTGTATCAGGAATTTTTTGTCCGTTATAATCGTATTTATAAATATCAATCAATTTATCAACCCAATCACCACTATTAGAACTTTCACCACTATATGGTGGATTTCCTATTACACACATTACTGGTGTATCTCTTTTGATATGATTGGCTTCGTTGGCTTCTGTACTTAACCAATTGGCAAATAAAGTACCTGTGTCGGGGTGGCTTTCTTCTAAACTGTTAGTTAAATAAACTCTAAAACGTTGGTTTGTTGTTGGTTTGTAGCCTGTTTCAGTAAGTAGTAAGTCTAATTGTAAATGTGCCATTGCGTAACTTGCCATCAGCAACTCAAATCCATTGAGGCGAGGCAACAAATGCGTTTCTACATAATTACTCCAAATTCCTTGTTGTCCTTCAAACTTTTTATGAATGTGTTTTATGGTTTCGGCAAGGAAAGTTCCTGTTCCTGTGGCTGGGTCAAGTATTTGCACTTTGTGAACTTCCTGTTCTGTCTTTTTGCCTTGTACATCTACTTTTATTTTTGTTTTGCTACTGTCGGCAAGTCCTTGCGGTAAATCAAATTCGGTTTTTAAAATATCATCAACGGCACGAACAATAAAATTTACAACTGGAGCAGGAGTGTACCAAACGCCACGAGCCTTTCGTAATTTCGGATCGTACTCACTCAAAAATGTTTCATAAAAATGGATGATTGGGTCTTCCATTTTTGTTGACTTTCCGTAATTCTTTAAAATTTCTTCAACATTGCAAGCCAAAAATATATCAACCAAACTATCCACTATCCATTTTATGCGGTCGTCAATATCGGGTCCAGCAATGTAGCCAAACAGTTTGCGTAAAAATGGATTTGACTTTGGAATGAGTTCTGCTGCTTCTTGTCGGCTAAACGTTGGTAAAGTTGCATCGTGCAAACGAGCCGCAAACATTCCGTAAGAAATAGTTTGAGCATAAACGTCTGCAAATCCTTTGGGCGTAATGTCGTGAATAAGGATTTGCTTAAAGGCATTCATTTGGTCTTTAAGTGTGCTGTCTTCCTTATTTGCTTCGTCACTTGTCAATGCCTTTTCAATAACATCAGAAAGAAGGCGGGCTTTGCCCGCCATCATTTCTGCCAGTTTTTTTGAACTTTTTATTGTCTGCCCAACGTGAGAAGCAAAGTCTTTTATGAGATTTGTAAAAGTTGCAAAGTTTTTAGGCAATGGAACGATAGTTCCGTTTTGTATTTCAGCGAGTGCAATTTTTGTAATAAAAATTCCGTCAATGTATAAATGGAAGTCTAAATAGTCGGTGAAAATTAAGTTGTTTAAAGAAGCCTTATAACGGTCAAACTGTTCTTTGTTGCCTGTTTTCTTTGCTCCTTCAAGGTCTTTGTCGCCAATGTCCTTTGCTTCAATAAAACCTACTGGAATTTCTTTTTTGGTCAGAATGTAGTCGGGTGCTCCGCAAGATTGTCTTTTGGGTTCATTGGTCGCCCTGATGTCAGGCACTAAACTTTCTAACAGTTGTTGCAGGTCGCCACGAAAAGTATGCTCGGTCGCATTACCAAGTTTGTATCGTTTATTTATGTTGTCTATGTACTGTTCTAAAGTCATTAATTCTGTTGTCAAATTTCATAGTCCAAAATTAGTTTTTTCTGTCGGTTTGTTGTTGGTTGTTCGGTTGTCCTAGCATTGGGCATAACGTTCCGCCGCTTCTCGTCAGTTGCGAACTTCGGAACGAATTATTTTCTGTTAAAGATAAAATTTCTTGCGAAACGTAAACATCAACTTACCACAAAATTCGCAATTGCGAGAAACGGCTGTTAGCGGTTCGGTTTTATTCTTAGATTACTGACACAAAAATGAACTTAGCTGAGAAACGTGATTCCATTACAAAAAGTTTCTGTTGAATTCCGCTACGAACTTTTTATTTATAAATTTTTCCATAAAACTCTTCCACTAAATTTTTCTGTACAGCTGCTGATTGAGGCCAACTCCACAACATTATATGAAACAATATTAAATGAAGGATTACCAATTTGATTAGTGATTTTTTCAAAGTCTTACTTTTTTTCGTCAACCAAATTGAAATTAAGAGATATAAAATTATCCAAAAAGGAATATAAATAATTCTTCCCATTCCAGTTTGCGGAAATACATTTACTAGCAATATTAATTCCAAAATTCCAACTAACATTGAAATTACGACTAAAAGAATTCTTTGGTTGTTTTTCATCATTTGGTTCTAAAATATTGAGGGCTGAAAACTGACCGCTAACTCGTTTATATGTCTTACAAAATCAGTCTTATACACCCAAAATGAGTGTGCTATGTCTGATAATAGTGAGTTTATTTTGAATAAGCTAATCTACCGTTTTTTTATAAATCATCAAAAGGGCTTTTAATTTGTTGAATGCTTTTGGGGCTTACATGAGCCGATAGCCTTTAATTATTTACACTCCCATATTTCATTCTTTTACAACTCAATCGCGAAGTATAAGATTGTTTTTATAAAGTTATTCAAATAAAAAATTTATCCAAAAACATTGTTAAAAAACAGCTGTAAACTTTCCAAATCTGCCTCCAATTTGTTGGTTGCATTTTCTAAAAATTGTACCACACAGAAAAATTATCAAACATGATCTAATTCTATTTTTTCATTTGTACTAAATTTAGTAGCTTTTATTTCGCTTTAACCCCTATCAATACAAAGGAGGGATTTTGTCATTTTATTTCATTAAAATGAAAATAGAATTAAATAAAAAACCGTTTCTTTAGAAACGGCATTTTGATTCATTACCCCAAACACTTAATCACATACGTTACAATTCCCCAAATAATTAATTCGTTTTCTTCGGTGATTTTGATAGGTGGATAGACTGGGTTTTCGGGCATAAGGTATACCGCATTTTTTTCTTTTCGTATGCGCTTTACGGTAAATTCACCATCAATAAAACAGACTGCAATTTTATTATTTGCCGGTTCTAAACTGCGGTCGATAACCATGATGTCTCCGTCGTCAATACCCGCCCCAATCATTGAGGTCCCACTTGCTTTAGCATAAAAGGTGGCTTCCCGGTTACGCACCAAAACATGGTCTAAACTGATTTTTGCTTCATCAAAATCGGCTGCCGGCGAAGGAAATCCCGCTTTAATCCCTCCCGAGAAGTAAGAGATTCCTTCTCGTGGTGATAAATCGGGTATAAAAAACGTGAGTTTTGAGGGTTTTAGCGACATTGTACGGTAATGATATCGTGAATATTGGTAGTAAATTTTGGCGATAAATAATTTTGTTTCATTTTCCAGGTTCGATTTAAATCATGCATTCCTAAACGTATTTTTCGTTCTCCTGTTTTTTTGAAATAGCTATCCATTACCTTCATTAAGGCTTCGTGTTTTGGGTTTTCCTCTTGAAATAAATTATACTGTTTTTGCTGCTGGGGTGTAATTGCCGAAACAATCACCCCTGTTTTTTTATATTCTTCCCCTTGGCGGTAGAGTTGTTCTAGCATTTTGGTTGCCACTTTTCCCAAGGTAATGCTCGAGTTCGTAGGGAAAGGCAAGGCTTCTTGTGCATAAAAATTGTACCGTCCGTTATCGGGATTATGAAACTTGTCTTTTCGTAAATAGACGGTTACCACTTGGCAATGCGAGTGTTGCTTCCGTAGTTTTTCTCCACAAATTCCCGCAAAGGTAGAAACCCGTTCTTTCAACTCTGTCAAATGCGTAATCCTGCCTTCAAAACTGCGGGTTACAGCAATATGTTTTTTATTTTTCGGTTCTTCTAGTTCTAAAATAGAATGTCCTAACAGTTCCAACCGCAGACGATTGCCTACCACTCCCATTTCTTTTTGGATATAGGCTTCGTGTTCGGGTAACGTGAAATCATAGGCGGTTAGGATTTTTCTCGCTTTCATTTTTTTGGTTAATCGAAAACCAATTCCCCAAACATCTTCAATTTTTGTCCATTTTAACGCTTTGATTCGTTTGGCTTCAGAGTCAATTATATAGGAACCCCCCGTACGTTCAGGAAATTTTTTAGCGATTTTATTTGCGATTTTAGCTAAGGCTTTTGAAGGGGCAAACCCCACACATATTGGGATACTCAACCATTTTTGAACGCGTTTGCGCATTTGAATTCCATAGTCGTGGTAATCGGGAATCGTCATGCCTTCAAAATTCAAAAAAGCTTCGTCAATACTATATACTTCTACATGGGGAGTAAATCCTTCTAAAATTTTCATCACACGGGCACTCATGTCGCCATAAAGTGCATAATTGGAAGAAAAGACATGAACACCGTGTTTTTTAATTAATACTCGGTATTCAAATTCGGGAGCGCCCATTGGGATTCCTAAGTCTTTGGCTTCATAACTTCGTGCAATAACACAACCGTCGTTATTTGACAAGACAACAATAGGTTGGCCTATCAGCTGTGGTTGAAACACCCGTTCACAAGAGGCATAAAAGTTATTGCAATCGACTAAAGCATACATGGTATAAAGTTAACAATTCGACACTAAAAACGAATCGATAACAAGCTTTAAAATTGAATAATGGGTATAAAAAAAGGCTGCCTTAATGTGACAGCCTTGTATACAATGGGGTACGTTTTTTTATTTTAATAAATCAAATAGACAACTAGGATAGATACCCATTCCTATAGTTAAGGCAGTAGCCAAAACCGCAACAACGGTGTACACCCAAGGGAATGTAATAGTTTCCCCTTCAGCTTCTTTACTATACATCGCTAATATCAATTTGAAGTAGTAACCAACACTTATGATTGAACTAATCACACCGGCAATAACCGCTACCAAATAGCCCGCTTCAATGGTTTGTGTAAACAATGAGAACTTTGCAAAAAATCCTGCAAAAATGGGAATACCCGCCATCGATAATAAGGACATGGTTAAAACCGCCGCCAAAACAGGATTGGTTTTTCCTAATCCGTTAAAGTCGGATACATTCTGAGTTGCTTTATTTTTCGTTACCGAAATAATTACAGCAAACGAAGCAATACCTGCAAACGCATAGGCCGCAGTATAATAGAATAAAGTTCCGGCTGCAGTAGCCAAACTTAATAATGCCAACAGCATAAATCCGGCGTGCGAAATACCAGAAAAAGCCATCATCCGTTTTACATTTTCTTGACGAAGTGCCAACAAGTTTCCTACCGCCATCGTTAAAATCGCAATAGCAACAATTACTACTTGGAATAATTGTGGCATATTAGCATTTAATGAAGTTACCAATTTGTATAGGGTAGCGACAGCGACTACTTTAGCTAACGTACTCATGGTTGCCGTAACTAAAGTGGGCGAACCCTCATAAACGTCTGGAGCCCAAAAGTGGAAGGGAGCCGCAGCAATTTTAAATAACATTCCGATTAAGATCATGGCAATACCAAAGTAGAACCAAACCGGTAAGCCCGCACCTTGTGATAAGGCATAAATCTCAACCACGTCAAAATATCCCGTTGCTCCATATACCAAACAGATGCCGAAAAGGATAAATCCAGAGGCGAAGGAACCTAATAGGAAATATTTCATCCCTGCTTCATTACTCAAAACATTTAAACGCTCACTACCGGCTAAGATGTATAAAGAAATCGAAAGGATTTCGATTCCCAAGAAAAACATCGATAAATTACCAAAGGAAACCATTGCAATGGCCCCTGCCAATAAGAAGAGTTTAATAGCGATGAAGTCAGAGAATTTTGAAGGTTTGTCTTTATAAAAGTCCCCGCTCATTGCCAAAATGAAAATCGTCAATACGATAAACAAGCTGGAAAAAGCAACAGAGAAATTGTTCACAATTACCATGTTATTGTACCAAGCTGAAGGATGGTCAAACTCCGAAATAGTCATTCCAAGAATAACCAATAACGCAAGTACAGAAACCGGAACAATGGCTTTTCTCAGATTGATGATTTCAGCAATAAGGCAAAAAATGCCTAAACCTGATATAGCAATTAATGTATTCATTCGTAGGACGTAATTAAGAACGGTTTATTTGAATTAGAATTTCTTGAATACTTGGATTGATAAGGTCCAAGAGGGGTTTTGGATACAAACCAAAGAATAACAAGAAGGAGATTAATGCAATCATTACAAAAGCTTCACCGACGGTTATATCTGCAAAAACGTTAGCGTTGGTTTCGCCCAACATCACGTTTTGGAACATTTTCAGCATATAGTAGGCCCCTAAAATAATGGTTGTTCCCCCAAGTACAGCATACCACATATTGATTTGCGATAAACTATACAATACCGTAAACTCACCTACAAAGTTATACGTTCCCGGTAAAGCAACAGAGGCCAAAACCAAAATCATAAATAATGAAGTAAATTTTGGGGTTTGCGTACGAATTCCACCCATATCAGCAATCGTGCGCGTTTCATAACGACGGTAGATGATTTCTGCGGCATAAAACAATCCAACGATTACAAAACCATGAGCAATCATTTGGGATACCGCACCACTCAACCCATCAAAAGTTAAGGTATAACATCCTGCTGCGATAAGTCCAACGTGCGCAAGCGATGAATACGCTAATAATTTTTTCAAATCTTTCTGTCTTAAAGCAACAAGCGAACCGTAGATTACTCCAGCTATGCTCAAACCCAATACCAATGGCATATAGGTTTTTGCTGCTTCTGGAGCAATAGGTAATTGCCAACGCATAACACTGTATAACCCCATTTTTAACATGATCCCCGAAAGCAACATAGTCCCCACAGTAGGCGCTTTTTGATAAACTTCAGCTTGCCAGGTGTGGAAAGGAATTACTGGAATTTTGATTGCATAGGCTAAAAAGAACGCGAAGAAAATCCATGTTTGTTCAACTGCGTTTAGTTTCAACTGGTACAAATCCGTCAACAAGAAACTTCCCGCTCTGTGATACAAATAGGCGAAGGCAACCAACATAAATAGCGAACCTCCTAACGTATAAATAAAGAATTTTAAAATCGCTTTTTTACGTGCTTCGATAGCATCATTCCCCCACAACAAAGCAATGAAGTAGATTGGGATTAAAGCCAATTCCCAGAAAATATAATACAACAATCCGTCTGCAGCTAAGAAGGTCCCCACCATAGCAAAAGCCATGAATAAAACCAATGCATAGAAATTTTTAGCACTTTTAAAGTTATTTGTAAAAGAAGATAAAATAATTAACGGAGTAAGCGCTGTGGTTAACAACACCATGGCTAGTGATAATCCGTCTACTTTTAAAGCAAAAAACGTTTTGGGTGCACTAATCCAAGGGTAGGTTACATTGAGCGAACTGAATTCTTGTACCGTTGTTAAAAGATAAACCGTAATGCCAAGGGCAGCAGTACTGAAAAGCAACGCCACTTTGGAAGCCAACTTATCTCCTGCAATTAAAGTAATTATGGCACCTACGAGAAGTAATAATAATAGTGTAGTAATATCCATCAGGTTAATTATTTTTTAGCTAAAAACAAATAGATGAAAATCGCGCTGAATCCAATTACAAAAGCAAAAAGATACAAACCGATACTTCCATTTTGAACACGGCTTCCTAAATTTCCTAAACCATTAGCTAAGGAACTTAATCCATAAACTAAACGCCCTAAAGCGGGTTCTAATGTTACGCGGAAGAAATTAGACAACCCATTAATTGGTTTCACGATTAAGGCCATGTAGACTTCATCGACATAGTATTTATGATACACCGTTTTGGCAAAACCATCCATATCTCGGTCTTCTTTGGGAGTATATCCACCTTTTAAGTATTTGCTATAGGCTAAACCGATACCAATTAAACCTCCCGCAACAGCAATTGCCATTAACATATATTCTGTTGTTCCTAAATGGTGTTCCGTGTGATGCGCATTGTTAAATAAAGGCGCTAAATAATGGTTTAACCAACTTCCACCGATTGGTAAACTAATAATACCACCTATTAATGATAAAATAGCTAAAACAATTAAAGGCAACGTGATTAAAGTGGGACTCTCATGCAAATGATGTTTTTGTTCTTCTGTGCCTCGGAAATCGCGGTAGAAGGTTAAATACATCAAGCGGAACATATAGAAAGCAGTCATAATTGAAGCTAATGAAGCAATTATCCACAACGGAATATTTGCATGGAAAGCCGTCATTAAAATTTCGTCTTTTGAAAAGAAACCTGAAAAAGGGGGGATACCTGAAATTGCTAGTGTAGCAATCATCATTGTGATGAATGTAATAGGCATAATTTTACGCAAACCACCCATTCTTCGCATATCTTGTTCGTGGTGCATCGCATGAATTACCGAACCGGATCCTAAGAACAAACAAGCTTTAAAAAAGGCGTGGGTGATTACATGGAATACCGCTACATTGTATGCGCCTAAGCCTAATGCCAAAAACATTAAACCTAATTGCGATACGGTTGAATAAGCCAAAACTTTTTTAATGTCATTTTGTAGAAGTCCGATAGACGCAGCTATTAAAGCAGTTACCGCACCCACAACAGCAATGATGTTTTGTACAAAAGGAGTTAAATCAAATATAAAATTCAATCGGGTAATCATAAAAATACCAGCGGTAACCATCGTAGCTGCGTGAATTAACGCAGATACCGGAGTTGGTCCTGCCATCGCATCGGGTAACCATGTATATAAAGGCAATTGTGCAGATTTTCCTGTAGCCCCAATAAATAAGCACAATGCGGCAAAGGTTAATTTTGCACTATCAACATTACCTGCAGTGATTGCTGCTTTCAATTGATTGTAATCTAATGTAGCAAATAGCGAACCCAAGATAAAAATACCGATTAAGAAACCCAAATCCCCAATTCGATTCATTATAAATGCTTTCTTTGCGGCATCGTTATACTCTTGATTTTTATACCAGAATCCAATGAGTAGATAGGAGCAAAGTCCAACACCTTCCCAACCAATAAACATAACTAATAGATTACTTCCTACAACCAAAGTAATCATGAAAAATACAAACAAATTGAGATAGGAGAAAAATTTGTGCATATTTTCATCTTCATGCATGTAGCTGATGGAATAGAGATGAATAAGTGAACCAATACCGGTTACAAACAACAACCATAATAAGGATAATTGGTCTAGTAGAATTCCAAAGTCCAATTTGAAATTTTGTACTGAAATCCAATCAAATAAAGAAACGTTGATTGGTTTTGAGGTATGGTTGATTTGTAAAAAGAAATAAACACTGATTACAAATGACAAAGCTACTGCAGTCGTTCCGATAGTACCTGCCAATGTTTTTCCTATTCGTTTACCAAAAAAAACATTTATTAAAAACCCAATAAACGGGGCAAGCAATAAAACTAATACTAAATTATTCTCCATTAGGGCTTATCCTTTTAAGTTCTTTAAATTGGCGATATCGATCGATCCGATATTTCGGAATATTGCAACAAGGATTGCTAGACCTACGGCAACCTCGGCGGCGGCTACTGCCATTGAGAAAAATACGAATACTTGTCCTTCAGCATCTTGATGATAGGTTGAAAAGGCAACAAATAATAAGTTAACAGCATTCAACATGATTTCAATCGACATGAATACAATAATGGCATTTCGACGATACAACACTCCAAAAACGCCAATACAAAATAAGATGACCGATAGGAAAATGTAATTTTCGATGCCAATATGATTTAATATATTTTCCATGATTAGTTTGCGTCTTTTTCTTTTTTAGATACTAATACAACTCCCAACATAGCTGCCAATAAAAGTATAGAAGCAAATTCGAAAGGAACCATATATTCATTTAATAACACTTTACCCAAAATCTTAATCGATTGGAAGTCTTCACCAGTACTATCGTATTCACCTACAATTGGTTTTGTATCTGTAAATACATAGACTAAAACTCCACACAGCATAATAAATATTATTATAGCGGCATATCGAGTCATTCGAGGTTTATGCACTTCATCTTCTTTATTTAAATTCATTAACATGAGTGTGAAGAGAAAAAGCACCATGATGGCACCTGCATAAACAATTAGTTGAACCAAAGCTAAAAATTGTGCATTGAATAATAAGTAATGGCCCATTATTGAAACCATACAAATTACTAAGTAAATAGCACTATGAATTGGGTTTTTGGTGTAAATTGTCAGAAACGCTGTAGCTAAAGTAACTGCCGACAGCACATAAAATAAAAGTAATACTGTTGACATAATTAATTCAATTTTTGAGTGTTTGCCATTGCCACTTCCAACGGCATTACTAATTGATCTTTACCATAAATAAAATCTTCACGGTCGTATAATGCGGGTACTAATTCTTTAGAAAGGGTTAAGTAAATCGCATCTTTTGGGCAAGCTTCTTCGCACAAACCACAAAATATACAACGCAACATGTTGATTTCATAGATCTCAGCATATTTTTCTTCACGATATAAATGCTCTTCTCCAGGTTTGCGTTCGGCTGCTTTCATCGTGATGGCTTCTGCCGGACAAGTTAAAGCACACAACCCACAAGCCGTACAATTCTCACGACCTTGTTCATCGCGTTTTAGTGTGTGTTTTCCACGGTAAACGGGACTGAATTCGCGCACTTGCTCGGGATAGTGAATCGTAGCTTTTTTTCGGAAAAAGTGTTTAATTGTGATGAGTAAACCTTTGATGATTGCTACCAAATATAAGCGCTCCCAAAACGTCATTTCCTTATTAGAAACTTGCTTTTTCTTTCCAGAAAGCGATAGATTTTGAATAGATGTTGCCATGTTTTGTTTCTTATTTAAAAGCTAGAATACAAACTCCTGTAATCATGATATTAATAATTGAAAGTGGGATCAAAATTTTCCACCCCAAATTCATCAACTGGTCATAGCGAAAACGTGGAATTGTCCAACGCACCCACATATAGAAGAAAATGAAGCAACAGATTTTTATAAACAATGCGCCAACACCAATCAAGGTAGCTGCATTGGTTCCCCAATTTATTCCAACCCAATCCATTCCCGGGTAATTATAACCTCCAAAGTATAACACCGACAAAAGGGTAGAGGAGATAAACATATTGGCATATTCTGCAAATAAATAGAATCCCATTTTCATCGATGAATATTCGGTATGGTATCCACCGATTAATTCACTTTCACATTCTGCTAAGTCAAATGGAGTACGGTTCGTTTCAGCAAATGCACAAATAAGGAAGATTAAGAAACCAACAGGTTGGTACCAAATATTCCAATTCATGCCGTGTTGTTGAACCGTAATATCATGTAAACTTAACGAACCACTCATCATCAATAATGCAATGATCGAAAGTCCCATCGCTACTTCATAGGAAACCATTTGCGAAGCTGCACGAACTGCTCCCATTAGTGAGAATTTATTGTTGGAAGCCCAGCCTCCAATCATAATACCATAAACACCAACGGAAACCACCCCAAAAACATATAGGATGGAAACATCAATATCGGTCGCTTGCAATTGAACATTACGCCCGAAGATTTCTAACGTATCCCCCCATGGAATAACAGCACTCGTAATTAACGCAGTGGCCATCGCGATTCCGGGTCCAACAAAGAATAAAAATTTATTAGGAGTATTCGGTTCAAATTCTTCTTTAGCAAATAATTTCAAACCATCGGCAAGCGGTTGTAATAATCCACCCCAACCTGCACGATTGGGTCCAACACGGTCTTGTAAAAAAGCCGCTACTTTACGTTCAGCCCAAGTGGAATACATGGCCATCAACATGGTAACCGCAAATACGACTACTATGAAAATACTTTTTTCAATAATTAACGCGCTGTCCATGTTATTTTTTTACTTGAGTTCCGTCAATTTTTTCATTATAATCAATGTCGGCCATACTAATTTTCTTACGGTCTTCTTCACGACCTAATAAAATGCCTTTTTCCGTATTGATGACAACTGTATCCATTTTACGGGTATAATTATTTACATTGATTACCGAATCTTTTTCGAATTTACGGGGACCTTCAATTGTCCAATCCGAAACTTCTTTTTTATCGTAACGGCAGGTGTTACAAATGAAATCTTCTACTTCATGGTATTCATCTTTCCGACCGGTTACCCGTTGTATTTCATTTCCAAACATCCAAACAGTAACCTTACCGCAACATCCTGGAGTAGTACACTCACGGTGCGCGTTAAAGGGTTTGTTAAACCAAACACGGGATTTGAATCGGAAGGTTTTATCGGTTAAAGCACCTACAGGGCAAACATCGATCATGTTTCCGGAAAACTCATTGTCGATTGCTGCGGATACCATGGTTGAAATTTGTGCATGATCACCACGATTTAATACACCATGAACACGATAATCGGTTAATTGTTCAGCCACTTGTACACAGCGTTGGCATAGAATACAACGGTTCATGTGTAACTGAATTTTATCTCCAATATTTTCGGGTTCGAAGGTGCGTTTCTCTTCAATAAAACGCGTTTGGGCTTTACCGTGTTCAAAACTTAAGTTTTGTAAATCACATTCGCCCGCTTGGTCACATACAGGACAATCCAATGGGTGATTGATTAATAAAAACTCGGTTACAGCCTTTCTTGCCTCGGTTACCCGTTCAGAAGATTTGCTATTTACCTCCATTCCATCCATGCAGCCGGTTACGCATGAAGCGACTAATTTGGGCATTGGCGTGGGGTTGGCATCACTTCCTTTGGATACTTCCACCAAACAACACCGGCATTTCCCGCCGGAACCTTTTAGTTTTGAGTAGTAACACATGGCTGGAGGAACCACGTCGCCTCCAATCATTCGAGCAGCTTGAAGGATGGTGGTCCCAGCTTCTACCTCGATTTCGTGTCCGTCTATAGTTACTTTCATTTTATGTAAGTTGTCTATTGGAATACGATTAGTTCGTTTTCCATTTTATACAATACTAATTATACGTTTTGTGGAGCCACTAAATGGCGAACTTTTTCAAAGGGTTCGTGTGTAAAGTGGTCTCTGTTTTTAATCTTTTCAGGAAAGCGTACATGGTATTCAAACTCTTCTCTGAAATGTCGAATTGCCGCAGCTACCGGCCAAGAGGCAGCATCGCCTAAAGGGCAGATGGTATTTCCTTCAATTTTGGATTGGATACTCCATAGCAATTCAATATCTTCTTCACGCCCTTGACCGTTTTCAATCCGCCATAATACTTTTTCAAGCCAACCTGTACCTTCCCGGCAAGGGGTACATTGACCACAGCTTTCGTGATGATAGAATCGCGCAAAGTTCCAAGTATTACGCACGATACAAGCGCGATCATCGTAAACAATAAAACCTCCAGAACCTAGCATTGAACCTGTTGCGAAACCTCCGTCAGACAAACTTTCGTACGTCATTAATCGGTCATCACCATTGGCTGTTTTATAAATTAAATGAGCTGGTAAAATAGGTACCGAACTTCCACCAGGCACTAAAGCCTTTAAAGGACGGTCGGTTTCCATACCGCCACAATATTCGTCAGAATTGATGAACTCTTCTACAGAAATACCCAATTCGATTTCGTATACGCCAGGTTTTTTAATATTTCCTGAAGCCGAAATTAATTTGGTTCCTGTAGAACGCCCAATACCGATAGCCGCATAATCGGCACCTGAATTATTGATAATCCAAGGCACAGCGGCAATGGATTCTACATTATTTACTACGGTTGGATTGGCCCACAAACCACTAATCGCTGGGAAGGGTGGTTTCAAACGGGGATTTCCACGTTTACCCTCTAACGATTCGATCAAAGCGGTTTCTTCTCCACAGATATAGGCGCCAGCACCACAATGTACGTGCAAGTCTAAATGGTAGCCTGAACCTTGTATATTTTTCCCTAACCAACCTGCGGCATACGCTTCTTTAATGGCACGCTCTAAGGTTTTATACACCCACATGTATTCTCCCCGGATATAGATATAGGATAAGTTAGCTTCTAACGCGATACTCGAAGTAATCATTCCTTCTATTAATAGGTGTGGAATGTACTCCATTAAGTAACGATCTTTAAACGTTCCCGGTTCTGATTCGTCTGCATTGCAAACTAAATGACGCGGTTTACCTGATTTTTTATCGATAAAGCCCCATTTCATTCCTACAGGAAATCCAGCACCTCCACGTCCGCGCAACCCTGAAGTTTTAACTTCTTCAATGATCGCTTCAGGAGTCATTTTCAATGCTTTTTCTACAGAAGCATAGCCGCCTTCACGACGATATACTTCATAAGATTTAATTCCTGGAACATCGATTTTGTCCAATAATAGCTTTTTTCCCATGCTCTTATTTGTCGTAAAAAGTTATATTGCCGGCTTTACAGTCGTCAATTAGCTGATCGATTTTCTCTTTGGTCAAATATTCGTGATAATAATCACCTAATTGAAGCATGGGGGCATATCCACAAGCTCCTAAACATTCAACACCGCGTACTTCAAAAAGTCCGTCGGCAGTAGGTTCTGCGATACCTACATTTAATTTTTGACAGGTGTAGTCCATTAAATCTTCTACACCGCGTTGACAGCAAGGTGAAGTTTGACAGAACTCCAACATATATTTTCCAATCGGTCGTTGGTTGAACATGGTATAAAATGTAACCACTTCATACACCTCGATCGGTTTAATTTCTAATATTTCGGCTACCTTATTTTGTAACTCAATACTCAGCCAGTTATCATGAGCATCTTGAACTTCGTGTAATACCGGTAGTAATGCCGATTTTTTCTTGTCAGCGGGATAATAGCTAATTAACTCGTTGATACGGGTCATTAACGCATCCGTAATGTTTATTTCTTGAGTGTAATGGTGTTTTTCCATAGTTATTAAGCGTCTAATTCGCCTGCAATTACATTTAAACTGGATAAAATCACAATCGCATCTGAAAGCATGGCACCTTTAATCATTTCTGGATAGGCTTGATAATAAATATAACAAGGTCTTCTAAACTTTAAACGGTAAGGTGTACGACTGCCATCTGCAATTAAATAAAAACCTAACTCCCCATTTCCGGCTTCTACTGAATGGTAAATTTCTTCGACAGGAACAGGAACTTCACCCATCACAATTTTAAAGTGATAGATTAAACTTTCCATGTTATGGTATACGTCTTCTTTGGGAGGTAAATAGTAATCGGGAACATCGGCATGATAGGGTCCTTCGGGAAGATTCGCTAAGGCTTGACGAATAATCGACAAACTTTCCCAAACTTCAGCATTACGCACACAGAACCGGTCATACGTATCACCCGATTTTCCTACTGGAATATCAAATTCAAAATCTTCATACGAAGAATAAGGAGCAGCTTTACGCACATCGTAGTCTATACCTGCTGCGCGTAGGTTTGGTCCTGTAAAGCCGTATTGCATTGCGCGTTCGGCACTTATCGGTCCAACATTTACAGTACGGTCAATGAATATTCGATTTCGTTCAAATAAGTTTTCAAACTCTTTCCAAGCTACAGGGAATTCGTCTAAAAACGCATTTAACTTTTGAAAAGCGGCTTCTGACCAGTCGCGTTCAAATCCACCGATACGTCCCATATTGGTAGTTAAACGTGCGCCACAAATTTCCTCGTAAATTTCATAGATTTTTTCACGGAATTGAAATACATACAAGAAACCAGTATAGGCCCCGGTATCTACCCCTAAAATGGAGTTGCAAATGATATGGTCTGCAATTCGAGCTAATTCCATTACAATTACACGCAGGTATTGGGCGCGTTTTGGAACATCAATAGAAAGGAGTTTTTCAACCGTCATCCACCAAGCCATATTATTTATCGGTGATGAACAATAATTCATTCGATCCGTTAAGACATTGATTTGGTAAAAAGCACGATTTTCTGCAATTTTTTCAAAAGCGCGATGGATATAACCTATAGTAGGTTCGGCATCCAAAATGCGCTCCCCATCCATTAATAAAATATTTTGGAAAATACCATGAGTAGCCGGGTGGGTTGGACCCAAGTTCAAAATTGAAAGTTCGCTTCCGTCTTCATTACGACGACTTTCAATGATTTTAGCATAACGATGCTCCGGAGGTAATAATAAATCGGACATTTAAGTGTATGCGTTATATTAACAATTAACTGAGGTTCTACCGAAGAATCGGTCGTCTTTATCGGTGCGACCCCCATCTTCCATTGGGAATTCTTTTCGCAAAGGAAAAGAGACCATTTCGTCCATATTTAAAATTCGTTTCAATTGGGGATGTCCCTTGAAATGAATTCCATAAAAGTCGTACGCTTCGCGTTCCATCCAATTGGCACACAAATACAAATCGGTCAATGTATCAATTTCGGGTATGTCACTTAAATAAGCACGAACGCGAATACGGGTATTTTCAATCCAATTGTGGAGTTGGTACACTACGGAAAATTGATGTTCAAGATCATTTTCTGGATAATGTACTCCAGCAAGATCGGTTAAAAAATGGAAATTCAATTCATCATCTTCTTTCAAAAACTGAATCACCGCATGAATTGTTGAAGCGTTGGCTTCGAATGAAAAAATATCGCGTTGCATTTCAAAATGGAAAACATTTTCGCCAAATTGTTGCGTTAGTTTTTCCTGAATGTGTACGGTTTCTAAAGCCATAATTACAGGTTATAAGAAGCTAATAATTCTTTATATTCTGGAGAATTTCTACGACGAACAGATTCGTTCTTTACCAATTCTTGCAATTGCATAACCCCTTGTACAATTTGTTCTGGTCGAGGAGGACAGCCGGGTACATATACATCGACTGGAATAACTTTGTCAATTCCTTGTAACACCGAATAGGTGTCAAATATACCTCCAGAAGTTGCACAAGCCCCTACAGCAATTACCCAACGGGGTTCACTCATTTGCTCGTAAACTTGGCGTAAAATAGGCGCCATTTTTTTGGAGATGGTACCCATTACTAACAACATATCGGCTTGTCGGGGCGAAAAACTTACCCGCTCGGAGCCAAATCGTGCTAAATCATAATGCGAAGCCATTGTGGCCATAAATTCAATGCCGCAACAGGAAGTAGCAAAGGGAAGTGGCCATAAGGAATTGGCACGCGCTAATCCTACCACATCATTTAATTTGGTTGCGAAAAATCCTTCGCCTGTAACTCCATCCGGTGGAGCAACCATTTTTGTTTTATTATCTTCCATAGCTGTTCAAAATTATTCCCATTCTAGGGCTTTCTTTTTAATGATGTAGAAGAATCCAACTAATAAAAGGGACATGAAAATCACCATCTTAACCATTCCTTCATAACCAAGCTCCTTGAAATTAACCGCCCAAGGATAAAGAAATATCACTTCTACGTCAAATAATACGAAAAGAATGGCAACTAAGAAATATTTTACAGAAAACGGAATGCGCGCATTACCAATGGATTCAATTCCGCATTCGAAGTTTTTGTCTTTATTTTTAGAATGCCGTTTAGGCCCTAAAAAATTGGAACCGATTATAGTCAATGCCACAAAGGCAACTGCTATTCCGACCTGAATTAAAATCGGTAAAAAGTCAGATTGTGTAGACTGCATACTTCTCCCTTTTATAGGTTTTTAAAATAGGCACAAATATACACTGCAATATTGAAAACGCAAAAGCGTTAAAGCGATGTTTGCCTATAAAATGTTCTTTTTTGATTATTTAAATTAATTCTAAATAGCTAGGCATAAATGCAAAAAAAACACCTAAAATATTTAGGTGTTTTCGTACGGTAATCTGAAATCTATTTATTTTTAGTTTTCAATAATTACTACATTGGTAGCCAATTTTCCTTTGCGTCCATCTTCTTCTTCATAAGATACATGGTCACCTTCTTTTAGGCTTTCTCCTTTTAAACCGCTTGCATGAACAAAAATGTCATTGCCGGTTTCATCATTTACAATAAATCCAAATCCCTTGGATTCATTAAAAAATTTCACTTTTCCTGTTTGCATTGTAATGGGTAATAAATATTTATTTCCGATAAAGATAAACGGAATAATTGAATCTGCAAACTTTTAATGTTAAAAAAATAAAAAATTTACAAAAAAGTAATTTTAGCTTTGAAAAGTGCGTATGATTTTTCGATTTATTCTTAAAAAATTAATAATAAAATAGCAGTTTTTTAAAAAAATAATTAACGGTTCTCCCATTAATCATTTGCTTACGCCAAACGAATGTGAAGTTCGTTCAATTGAGCAGAATCGATTACCGAAGGCGCATCAATCATAACATCACGTCCAGAATTGTTTTTTGGAAATGCAATAAAATCCCGAATCGTTTCTTGTCCTCCTAAAATAGCAACTAACCGATCCAAACCAAAAGCTAAACCACCATGAGGAGGAGCGCCAAATTGAAAGGCGTTCATTAAGAAACCAAATTGAGATTCGGCTTGTTCTTTAGTAAAACCAAGCAATTCAAACATTCGGGCTTGTAGATCTTTATCGTGAATACGAATGGATCCTCCGCCAATTTCATTACCGTTCAAAACCATATCATAGGCATTTGCTCGAACCTTTCCAGGATGGGTAGTAATGAGCTCAAAATCTTCGGGTTTAGGTGAAGTAAACGGGTGGTGCATCGCATGATAACGGGCACTCTCTTCATCCCATTCTAACAATGGAAAATCGACTACCCAAAGCGGAGCAAATTCATCCGATTTACGCAGTCCTAAACGGGTTGCCATTTCCATTCGCAATGCAGACAATTGTGAACGGGTTTTATAGTCAGCTCCCGATAAAACTAAAATTAAATCACCGGGTTTAGCAGCTGTAATATCAGCCCACTTTTTTAAATCTTCTTGGTCGTAAAATTTATCAACCGATGATTTTAACGAACCGTCGGCTTCATATTTTACATATACCATACCGAGCGCACCAATCTGGGGTCGTTTGACCCAATCAATTAACGCGTCGATTTCTTTACGGGAATAACTAGCGCAACCTGGAACGGCAATACCTACAACCAATTCGGCCGCATTGAATACCCCGAAATCTTTGTGTTGAGCTACCGCATTCAATTCGCCAAATTTCATATCAAATCGAATGTCTGGTTTGTCATTGCCATACGTTTTCATCGCATAATCATAAGTCATTCGTGGAAATTCAGCAACCTCAACTCCGCGCAATGTTTTTAATAAATGACGCGTTAATCCTTCAAAAACCTGTAAAATATCTTCCTGTTCTACAAACGCCATTTCACAATCGATTTGGGTAAATTCAGGTTGACGATCGGCCCGCAAATCTTCATCGCGGAAACATTTTACAATTTGAAAATATTTATCCATACCCCCTACCATTAATAATTGTTTAAAAGTTTGTGGAGATTGGGGTAAGGCGTAAAATTGTCCTTGATTCATCCGGCTAGGCACCACAAAATCGCGCGCTCCCTCGGGTGTAGATTTGATTAAATAGGGCGTTTCCACTTCGCAAAAATCCAAATCGGATAAATACTTTCGGACTTCCATCGCTACTTTATGTCGAAACAGCAAAGCGTTTTTTACAGGGTTACGCCGAATATCCAAATAGCGGTATTTCATTCGTAAATCTTCTCCTCCGTCGGTTTCGTCTTCAATAGTAAACGGCGGTAATTGGGCCTCATTCAACACGGTTAATTCGGAAACTAAAATCTCGATCTCACCCGTGGCTAAATTTGGGTTTTTAGACTCGCGTTCGATTACCGTTCCTTTGACCTGCACCACAAATTCGCGACCGAGTGACTTGGCTATTTGAAAAACCGCTGCATCGGTGCGTTGTTCGTCAAAAATCAATTGCGTAATTCCGTAACGATCCCGTAAATCGGCCCAAATCATAAATCCTTTATCGCGTGTTTTTTGGACCCAACCGGCCAACGTTACGTTTTGTGCAATGTGTGCGGCATTCAATTCGCCACAATGATGACTTCTGTACATTTTAAAAAAGATTTTGTAAAACGAGTTCTAGGTTGCAAAAGTAACGAAAACCAAATAAAAATGCTTGTGAAAAAAGGGACTTTAGATGGAAATAATTTTAAAAATGGTTTTTATTTCAGCAATACAAAACTATGTTAAAATCGGAATTCTGATTTATATTTGATTATATTTGGTTTACTAATTTGATGTATATACTATGAAAAAATTAATGGCAATACTTGCCGTTACCTTCTCGTTCGTGAGTTGGGCACAAGAGCAAGTAAAATTTACTGTGAATATCCAAAATAAAAAAGCAGATGTAATTTCCATAAAAAACAATATGGGAAAGGATATTCAGCAAATCAAAGCAAATGATAAAGGAATTTTTGAAGCCACATTTGGAGTAGCTGAAGGGATGTACTATTTGTTTGATGGACAGGAATATGCGTCGATTTATCTAAAAAACGGTTATGATTTAACCGCAAAATTAGACGCGAATCAATTTGATGAAAGTTTAAGTTTTTCTGGAAAAGGAGCTTCAGAGAACAACTACTTAGCAGATAAAACGCGAACTGCAGCACAATTTGAAGAACGCTTCATGAAATTAACTTCAGATGCTGAAGTCGATCAATTTTGTGAGAATGAAAAGAATAATGGCTACAAAAAATTAGAATCGGGTAATTATGATGCCAAGTTTGTTTCTTTGTCCAAATTAATGCTAGTTCAAGAATTAACACAACTTAAAAAGTATTTTAAAGAAACTAAGGAGAAGTCAAAAATGAACGGTTCTCCAGCACCAGGTTTTGAGTATGTCGATACAATTGGTAAGAAAGTAAAATTAGATGATTTTAAAGGGAAATACGTTTACATTGATATATGGGCAACTTGGTGTGGGCCTTGTCGTGCAGAGATTCCTTATTTGAAAAAAGCCGAAGAAAAATACCATGGAAAAAATTTAGCGTTTGTGAGTATTTCGATTGATGTTGATAAAGATTTTGAAAAATGGCAAAAGTTTGTTGCAGAAAAACAATTAGGAGGAACTCAACTATTTGCCGATAAAAATTGGGAATCCGATTTTATGAAACATTTTGGAGTAAATTCAATTCCTCGATTTTTACTTATTGATCCGCAAGGTAAAGTGGTTTATGCCGATGCAAAACGACCATCCGATCCCAAATTGGGTGAAATACTCGATGGTTTATTAAAATAAATTCAGCTACTAATACTGTTGAAACCGCCCGTATTTTCTAGTGCTGGCGGTTTTTTTGGCAGTATAAGATTCGATTTCCATTCTCCAATGTTACCAAATTGTTAAGTAATTGTTTGGTTTGTGTAAAAAGTTTATTATATTTGTGTATCAATAATTTGTAAATCCTACTAAAATGAAAAGATACATCGTAAAGGCGGCATTCTTAATCGGAGGATTAGCTTCTGCTCAGGAAAACAAACCGGTTTTGGAAGAAGTTAATGGTATGGTAAAAGCTACCTACTATTATGACAATGGTAAAATTCAACAAGAAGGGTTCTACAAAGCAGGAAAATTGGAAGGAAAATGGACATCGTATGATGAAAATGGCAATAAGTTAGCACTTGCCGAATATACCAACGGAGAAAAAACAGGGAAATGGTTTTTCTGGTCGGATAAAAATTTATCGGAAGTTGATTATTCGCAAGGAGTAGTAGCGGATGTTAAAGTGTGGAGCCGTGAAGCTTTGGCTGAAAAGAATTAAGCGTAAAAATCATTGTATAAAAAAAGGGACGTTTTAAAAAAACGTCCCTTTTTTATTTATCCTTATGTCTGAAGGCGCGCATTTTTGCGATCTCGTAAACGGTATTTGATTCGTTTTACCAAGAAAAACATTACCGGAACAATTACTAATGTTAAGATGGTCGCATAAGTTAATCCAAAAATAATGGTCCAAGCCAAGGGTCCCCAAAAGATAACATTATCTCCACCGATAAAGATATGTGGATTCAATTCGGTAATTAAGGAAAAGAAATCAAAATTTAGGCCAATAGCCAACGGAATTAAACCCAGTACTGCCGTTAAAGCTGTTAATAATACCGGGCGCAAACGCGATTTCCCCGATTCGATAATTACTTCTTTTATCTCGTCTAATGTAAGGTCGTCATGACTTTCAACACCTTTGGCTTCTACTTTGCGGTCCATTAAAAGTACAAAGAAGTCCATCAATACAATTCCATTTTTCACGACAATACCTGCAAGGGAGATAATTCCCATCATCGTCATCAAGATAACAAAGTCCATATTAGCAATCACATATCCATAAAATACACCACTAAAACTAAGTAAAACAGTAAATAATATGACTAACGTTTTCGAAATGGAGTTGAATTGCAATACGATAATAATCGTAATACCCGCTATCGCAAGTAAGAAAGCAATATTTAAAAACGTTTGATTTTTACCCTGTTCTTCTTGAACTCCCGAAAATCCATAGGAAATCGTCTTTGGAAATTTATAGCTCTCCAATTGTTTGCCGATCTCTTTGGTAATTGCATCACCATTGTATCCCGTTAATACATTGGAATAAATTGTCATCACCCGTTTGTGATTTTTTCGCTTAATCATGTTAAAGGTTTCCGTTTTCGTTGTATTTGAAACGGCCGAAATCGGAACCTGCATAATTTGACCATTATTCGGATTGCGAAAAGTCATCGATTGATTAAACAAAATGTTTTCGTTTTTACGTTGATCTTCTTGCATACGCATTACAATATTGTAATCGTCGTCTCCTTCTTTATACGTTGAAATCTCTTGACCATATACCGAACGCCGTAAGGTATAGCCCACTTGTCCTGTTGAAATCCCGATACTTCCAGCGTTAGCACGGTCTACCATAACTTCTAGTTCTGGACTGTTTTTATTGATGTCCACTTGAAGTTTTTCAATTCCTTCAATGTTTTTAGCGTTGATGTAGGCAATTACTTTTTGTGCTTCAGCAAGCATCTCATTGTAATCTTCACCTTTCAATTCAAGACTAATGGGATATCCAGCCGGTGGCCCATTTGCATCTTTCTCAACCGTAACAGTAGCTCCAGGAATTCCTTTTACCGATTTACGAATTTCTTCTAACAAGTCGGCTGTATTGACCCCGCGTCTAAATTTGAATTCACGGAAGTTGACCGTAACTTTACCTTTATAAGGAGTTTCATTGGCCGATCCCGCATCGACATTCGGATTGCCCGCGCCAACCCCAACTTGAGACACAATCGATTCTGCTAAATAATTTTCATTGTCCGATTTGTCAACATACTTATCTAAAATCGTAACAATTTGCTTTTCAACAAATCGAGTGGCTTTGTTGGTTTTATCGATGTCGGTCCCTTGTGGATATTCGATATAGGTAATCACTTGATTTGGAATATTATCCGGGAAGAATAAAACTTTTCTTGGAAACACACCCACCAATACAAAGGACAATATCAACATTCCTATGATGCCAAAAAATGCATACCACGCTTTTCTTCCGGTTAGAATTTTAGCTAAAAACACTTTGTATTTTTCTTCCATTCGAGGGAAAAATCCGTGCTGAAAATCTTGCGTCCATTGATAAATTTTAACATGATAGGCCCACATCATTCCTAAAACTAAAATTGCAATGTGCCCCATTGATTTGAAGAAAACCCCTCCGGTACTGTAGCCGGCAATTAAAAAAATAAGGGCAGCTATTCCGATATAAAGGCTATTCCGGCGAATATTTTTTCTCGAAACGTTACGGTCTTCAATATCCATTGATCCTCCTGTCATGGCGGCATTGACTACCATGGCAACAAATAATGATGCGCCCAAGGTTACCGATAAGGTCATTGGAAAATAAATCATGAATTTACCCATTGTGCCCGGCCATAATGCAAAGGGCAAAAAGGCCATTAAAGTGGTAGCCGTTGATGAGATAACGGGCCATGCAATTTCACCTATACCGAGTTTTGATGCTTGAATTCGCGACATTCCTTTTTTCATGTTCGCAAATACGTTGTCTACCACTACAATACCATCGTCTACTAACATTCCAAGCCCCATTACCAATCCGAATAATACCATTGTATTCAACGTTTTCCCCATGGAAGCAAGCAAGGCAAAAGCAATGAACATCGAAAGCGGAATTGCAGCGCCTACAAATAACGAGTTACGCAAGCCCATTGTAAACATTAATACAATCATTACCAAAATAATTCCAAAAATGATATGGTTGGATAATTCGTCTACTTGGTGTTCTACTCGCGAAGATTGATCACTGGTATATTCAATGGAAACGTTCTTAGGTAAATAGTTTTCCTGCACTTCTTTTACCTTTTCACGGGCTTGCTCAATAGCCGAAATCATGTTTTGTCCTGAACGTTTTTTTACATTCAGCATAACCACTTCTTTACCGCGTTCACGCGCAAAAGTTGTACGTTCTTTTTCTTTAAATCGAATGGTAGCGATGTCTTTTAAATACACCGAACCTCCGAATGATTTCACGATAATGTTGTTTAGCTCTGCAGGATCTTTCATTTCACCAATAATCCGAATATTGTTTCGGGACCCTTGCGAAATTAAATTACCTCCAGAAAGCGTCATGTTTTCATAACGAACTGCATTTTGAATATCATCAAAGCTCACTTGAGCAGCCGTCATTTTAAAAATGTCGATTGCAATTTCTACTTCTTTATTATCAACACCCAAGATGTCTACTTTTTTGACTTCGGGTACTTCTTCAATTGCGTCTTGCAGTTTTTCGCCAAATTTCTTCAACTGTTGGGTGGTGTAATCGCCTTTTAAGTTGATATTCAAAATGGGCACTTCTTCAGAAATGTTCAATTCAAAAGCATTAGGTTCGACTTTACTCCCATTATCTAAATTGGGCCAATCGGTACTTGCTTTGGCATTATCAACTTTATCTTTAATTTTTTGTTTGGCCAATTCAATACCTATTTTATCATCAAATTCGACAATAATCATCCCATAATCTTGAAATGAACTCGAGGTAATTTTATTGACCCCACTGATGTTTTTGAACTCTTTCTCAAGGGGTTTGATGACCAATTTTTCTACATCTTCGGCAGAGTTACCCGGGAATACAGAGGAAACGTATACCTTATTTTCAATAATTTCGGGAAAGTCTTCACGCGGCATCGCGATATAGGAGTATATACCCGCTACCACAATAATAAACGTTAGTATATATACTGTTATCCGGTTATCTACAGCCCAGCTAGAGAGGCTAAATTCTTTGTTATGTTTGCTCATATTCTTTTTTATGCGGTTGTTTTATTCATTTAAAACTACATTCTCTCTTTTTGGCATTAACTAAATAGTGGGTTATTAGTTGATTTTAAAAGGTAAAAACCCTTTTAATGAGTTATATTTTTCTATTAAAAACTCAATTTCATCCCATCAGAAATCGAAGTAACTCCATCGGTTACAATTAGTTCATCGGCAGCGATACCACTTAAAATTTCGGTAACATTTTCTGATGATTGTCCAGTTTTTACAATCACTTTTTTGGCTTTCCCGGTCTTTCCATTTACCTCGGTAACTACATACACATAATTGTCGCCGTTAGCATCTTTCTGAATCACATTAGACGGAACGACAAGCGCATTTTTATTAACATAATCAATGATGCGTAATTTAGCAACTTGATTAGGGCGCAATAATCCTTGAGGATTGGGTACCGCTACTTCAATGCCAAAACTACGGTTGCTTGGGTTAATGAAATTCCCAACTTGGCGCACTTTACCCGTATAGGTTTTGCCTAAAGAAGTAAGATAAACATCGACTTCGGTTCCAACTTTTAATTTGCCAACATACGTTTCTGGAACGCTCGTTGACACATACATATTACTTACATTTACAATTCGCATTAACCCTTGCATACTTGGCGCTACAACCTGTCCTTTTTCAACGAAAACTTCGTCGATAGTACCGGTAAAAGGAGCGCGAATAACAGTTTTTGCTAATTGTGCTTTTAATTGTGCAACTCCTTTTTGTGCGGTGATCATATTGGTTTGCGCCTGTAAGTATTGCATTTCCGATCCAATTTTTTTGTCCCACAAATTCTTTTGACGATCGAAATTGGTTTTGGCTAAGGCATATTGGTTTTCTAAACTTGCCAATTGCTGCCCCAAACCGGCATCGTCAATTCGACCTAAAACTTGCCCTTTGGTAACGCGTTGACCCGCTTTGGCATTTAATGCAATTAAAGTACCACTAAATTCGGGCTGAATTAAGATATTTTCTTTGGTATCCACATTGCCTTGTACTTCTAGGTAATGATTGAAAATCGTATCCTTTACTGCACGTACACTTACTAATGCTTCGTCAACTTTTACATTCATTTCGGTTAAGGCAGCGTCTATTTTGTTAATATCTGCCTGTAAAGCTGCTTTTCTTAGCTGTAACTCTTTTGCGTTTTTTGCAGCGATTAAAGCATCTATATTGCTCGATGCTTCTTCTTTTTTACCACAAGCAATGAGTAATGTAGTGGTTAAAATTAGGGTGATGTATTTTTTCATGGATATAAGGAGATTGATTAGTTTTTACTGAGTAATTTTTCCAATGCCGCACGTTTGGTGATAACCTCAACCATGGCTTGCAAATAGGATTGTTGTGCCGAATACAATTGACGCTGCGCATCGGTTAAGTCGAAACTAGAAGTAAGGCCTTCTTTAAATTTTATTTGATTTTTCGACTCGATACGTTCAGCCAACTTTAAATTGTTTTTTGAGCTGCCCAATTGTTCCAAACTAAATTCATAATCGCTTTTCGTTTTTTCAAATTGAAGTTGCAACTTTTGTTCGGTTTCAGTTAAACGGGTTTTGGATTGATCTACTGCAATTTTAGCTTGTTGTGTTCGCGCACTACGGCCTAAACTACTAAAAATGGGCACCGTTAATCCAACCCCCAAATTGGAGTAATTAAACCATTGTTGGTTTGCATTAAACATTGTGAATTGGTTGCCGAAAGAGTTAGCACCAAAATTGACCTGTGCTCCCAAGGAGGGAAGTGCCTTACTCTTTTCTAGTTTTAACAATAACTCGGAACTCGTAAGGGTGTTTTTCCCAATTTGATAATCAATATTGTTTTTTAGATCAAATGCTTCCTTTAAAATAGACAAATCCATATTGGATTGGGTTAGGTAATCCAGTTTGTCTTTTAGGGTCAATTGATCCTCAAGTTTAATTCCTAAAACCAATTTTAATAGGTCTAATGCAATTCTTCTTTGCCGCTTTACATTTTCAAGGGAACTATTGATTGATGCAAGTGTGATTTGCAATTGTTCGACATTTTCTTCTTCCGTAAATCCGTTTTTATAGATTTCACGTGTATCGTTTAACGTTTTTTCTAGCGCCGCTTTATTGCGTTCAAAAATTAGAATGCTTTCATCGGCCAATAAAACATTTCCATAAGCGTTGGTTACAATTTCACGTAATTCTTGGTTGGTTTTTACTTTCGCATTTTCATAGATTTTTAAATACGTTTTAGCCGATTGTAAGCCAACCAAATAGGAGCCATCAAAAATCAATTGACTTAGGGTTAAAGCGGCATTCATATTGTGTTTGGTGCCAAAAGTTACTGGAATGAATTCTCCCGGTTGACCCCCAAAAAATTCAGCAGGAATCAATGATTTTTGTAGCCTAAAATTGTCTTGATAATTCACACCACCACTAATTTGGGGTAACCCGATGGTTGTGGTCTCCCATTTTTTCTTTTTGGCCGCTTCCACATCGCGATTGGCGTTAAGTGCCGAATAGTTGTGTTGAATTGCGTGTTCTAGGGCTTCTTTTAAAGAAAAAGCATACGATTGCGGTTGCACTTGAGCAATCAATGCCAGCGGAAACAAAAAGAGGAGTGCGAGATATTGGTTTCTCATACGTTTGATAATTAATTATAGATTGCGATTTGTTTTTCTAATTCCTGTATACCAGCCAATGTAGCAATGGCGCGGGTATGGTATTCTAAAGCTTTAGCTTCTAATTCATAAGCTTCTTTTTCCAACATGACATTGCCATTAATATCGAAGATTAAAGTGTAATAGAAGCGAACAGCAGCATCAATTTCAACATTGTCTCGATACAAACCTTCTGCGATTCCTTTTTCAATATTTTTTCGAAACAAGTGACGGCATTCTTCCATAGCATTACTAATCAATTGGTCATAAATCTCAGGGTAATGTTTTTTTAATTGATATGCGGGAGAATGGTCAAAAGTTTGAAACATTTCTTTAAACATTTTGCGCATTTCAAAATTTTCCTTGATAGCATTGTAGTTTTTAGAAACGATCGAATTCATTAACGTGATTATTTTTTGATGAATCGATGTTGTCCCCTGTTCAATAAGATCTTCTTTGGTCGTAAAGTATTTGTAAATGGTTTTTTTGGAAATACACATCGAGCTAGCAATATCATCCATAGTCACACTTTTGAAGCCTAACTTCAAAAATAAATCGGTTGCTTTTTTGATGATTTGTTCTTTCATTTTGAATGGATCGTCCAAATTTTTCCGGCACAAAAGTAAGTTGGAAACTAGCAATACTAAAAAAGTTTCCGCGTTCTTAACAGAAATTTAACGATGGACTTTTTCATCATTTTATAAAGTGATTCGTTGGGGAATTCCTTAATTTTGTAGGAATTAATCAAAATCCACATGCAGTCGATAGCCTATTATCAAGATTTGATAACCGAATATTTTGAATCGCTTTCCTTAACTAAAGAACCAAAAAATCTTTACGAGCCTATTCGTTATATTTTAGCATTAGGAGGGAAGCGTATGCGGCCTGTACTAACGTTAATGGCTACTGAGGTGTTTGATGGGGATTGTAGAAAAGCATTAGCAGCAGCAACAGCTGTAGAGGTTTTTCATAATTTTTCTTTAGTCCATGACGATATAATGGATGCCGCTCCCTTGCGCAGAGGACATCAAACCGTTCATGAAAAATGGAATGTAAATACCGGAATATTATCGGGTGATGCCATGTTGATTTTAGCCTATCAGTATTTTGAAGAATATGAACCTGCAACGTTTCGTGAACTTGCCCAACTATTTAGCAAAACAGCGATCGAAGTCTGTGAAGGGCAGCAATACGATGTAGATTTTGAAACCCGCGATAATGTTACGTTGGACGAATATTTGAAAATGATTGAATACAAAACGGCAGTACTCGTTGGATCAGCCTTAAAAATGGGAGCTATCGTGGCGGGGGCTTCAGCCGAAAATGCGAATTTAATTTATGATTTCGGGTGTAATCTTGGTATAGCCTTCCAATTGCAAGACGATTATTTGGATGCATTTGGTGATCCTTTAACTTTTGGAAAGCAGGTTGGGGGTGATATTATTGAAAACAAAAAAACCTACTTGTATTTAAAAGCAATGGAATTTGCATCGGCATCCGATAAAGAACAACTTGCCCATTTGTTTTCTATTCAGCCGCTAGATAATACGGATAAAATCAATTCGGTTAAAGAGTTGTTTCGAACAACCGGTGCAGCAGCAGCTACTCAAGCAGCAATTAAAGCGTTTACATTTAAATCGTTTGAAACTTTAGAACAAATGGAAATCAGTGCAGAGAAAAAAATGATGTTGCGCAGTTTTGGCGAAAAATTAATGAACCGCAAGGTCTAGGTTATGTCGTTTCAAGCACCCGCTACCACCGATCAATTGTTGAAAGAGGCCGAATCCATTCAGTTGTATGGAAAGTTGCTCGAGCAAGTGAATAAGGACTTTAATTTTGCAAACGAATCGGTCGATTTTCACCCCAATACAACTCCAGAAGAATTAAAAATTCAATTGCACGAAAAGGTTTTTCGATTGATTCAGTATCATTATGCCGAACTTTTAAATTTACTTTACATCATCGATGTTCCTGAAGAAAATGTCAAGCAGTTGGACGGAACCGATACCGTAGAATTGGCCGAGCAGCTCTCTTATTTAATCCTCCGTCGTGAATGGATGAAAGTGTGGTTTCGAGCCCATTACTAAACTATTCGCGCGCGGCCGAAATTCAACCGCAAAGCAAGGGTATTTGCAAAGAATTTGTTAAAATGACAGTATCTTTCTTTTGTACCACGGCAAATCGATTTAGTGTACTACATAAATGTACCAAAATCGTTGAATGATTATCATAAATATTATACTTTTGCACTAATTTTTTGAATTACAAGTATACATACCTAAAAATATCATGGATAGGTTTTCCTTTTTAAATGCAGCGCATACCCAGTTTTTTGCTGATTTATATGAACAATATCTTGCTAGTCCAGACAGCGTAGAGCCCAGTTGGCGCGCGTTTTTTCAAGGTTTTGATTTTGCATTAGAACATTTTAGCGACCAAGTTAATGCGGGTGAGCAATTGGTAGTTTATGCCAATAGTGATGCTGGAAATGCAGCAGCTTCTGAAAAATTACAAAAAGAATTCAATGTCCTTAAATTAATCGATGCCTACCGCACGCGTGGGCACCTGTTTACCGAAACCAATCCCGTACGCGAACGACGCGTCTACAGCCCAACTTTAGCTATTGAAAATTTTGGACTTTCAGCATCCGATTTAGATACGGTTTTTGATGCGGCAAAAGTGTTGGGTCATCAACCTTCTTCACTTAAAGAAATAATAGCGCATTTGAAAAATGTCTATTGCCAACATATCGGCATTGAGTACATGTATATGCGTAATCCTGAAGTAATTCAATGGATTCAAGACCGTTTGAACAACAACGATAATTTGCCGAATTTCACACCCGAAGCGAAAAAACACATCTTAGGGAAATTGAATGAAGCCGTTTCGTTTGAAAATTTCTTACACACTAAATACGTAGGTCAAAAACGGTTTTCATTAGAAGGAGGCGAAAGTTTAATTGCTGCGCTAGATGCCGTGATTGATGCCGCAGCAGATAAAGGTGTGGAACAGTTTATAATGGGGATGGCACACCGCGGACGATTAAATGTTTTGGCCAATATTTTTGACAAGCCTACACAAGATATTTTCTCTGAATTTGACGGAAAAGATTATGATAAAGAATACTTTGATGGCGATGTAAAATACCACTTGGGATTAACAGCTGAGCGCTTAACCAAAAACGGTAAAAAAATCAATATCAATTTGGCTCCGAATCCTTCCCATCTTGAAACAGTTGGTGCTGTAATTGAAGGGATTACGCGTGCGAAACAAGATAAATACTATCCAGACAATTTTTCAAAAGTATTACCCATCGCTGTTCATGGCGATGCTGCAGTAGCGGGTCAAGGTATCGTGTATGAAATTGTTCAAATGGCACAACTCGACGGTTACAAAACAGGAGGAACTATCCATATTGTCATTAATAATCAGGTTGGATTCACAACCAATTACCTCGATGCACGGTCCTCGACCTATTGTACCGATGTGGCCAAAGTAACTTTATCCCCTGTATTGCATGTCAATGCTGATGATACCGAGGCAGTGGTTCATGCAATGTTATTTGCGTTAGATTTCCGTATGCAATTCCAACGCGATGTATTTATCGATTTGTTGGGGTACCGTAAATACGGGCACAATGAAGGCGACGAACCACGTTTTACTCAGCCTGTTCTCTATAAAATTATTTCGCGACACAAAAATCCCCGTGATATTTATGCTGAAAAGTTGATTATGCAAGGCATTGTAGACGCAGCTTATTTGACTAAAATTGAGAATGATTATAAAGCGAAATTGGATGAGAATCTCCAAGAATCGCGCAAAAAAGATAAAACCATCATCAAACCTTTTATGCAAGATGAGTGGAAAGGATTCGTTCAGGTTTCTGATGATGAAATGTTGAAAAAAGTAGATACAAAATTTGACCGTAAAAAACTGGATCAAATTATTGAAACCGTTTCAACGTTACCTTCCGACAAAAAATTCATCAACAAAATCCAAAAGATTGTCAATGATCGTAAAACCATGTACGATAACAATGCTTTGGACTGGGGAACTGCTGAAACGTTGGCATACGGAACCTTGTTGATGGAGGGTTATGATGTTCGGGTTTCTGGACAAGATGTTGAACGTGGGACTTTTTCACACCGTCATGCTGTAGTAAAAGTAGAAGACAGCGAGGAAGAAGTGATTCTACTCGATACCCTGAAAGGGAAAAAAGGAAACTTTCATATTTATAATTCGTTTCTTTCTGAATATGGTGTTTTGGGATTTGACTATGGTTATGCTTTAGCTAATCCGAATGCGTTAACGATTTGGGAAGCCCAATTTGGTGATTTTTCTAACGGGGCTCAAATCATGATCGACCAATATATTTCGTGTGGAGAAGACAAATGGAACAATCAAAACGGTATTGTTATGTTGTTACCGCACGGTTATGAAGGGCAGGGTGCTGAACACTCTTCAGCTCGTATGGAACGCTATTTGCAATTATGCGCCCGACATAATATGTATGTAGCTGATTGTACCACACCCGCCAACTTTTTTCACTTGTTGCGCCGTCAAATGAAAACGAAATTTCGCAAACCGTTAGTAGTATTTTCTCCTAAGAGTTTATTGCGTCATCCGCTTTGTGTTTCAACTGTTGACGAATTGGCTAAAGGACAATTTCAAGAAACTATCGACGATTCATCTGTGGATAAGAAAAATGTAAAAACAGTAGTTTTCTGTACAGGTAAATTCTATTACGATATCTTGGTCGAACGTGAAAATTTAGGGCGCAATGATGTTGCATTAGTGCGTATCGAACAGTTGTTCCCGTTACCAGTTGAGCAGTTAAAAGCAATTATTGCATCCTATCCAAATGCCGATGATTATGTTTGGGCGCAAGAGGAACCGAAAAACATGGGTGCTTATGGCTATATGTTAATGAATTTTGATCTTGTACCTTGGCGCTTGGCCTCCTTAAAAGCATATGCTGCTCCAGCTGCTGGAAGTCACACCCGTGATCGACGTCGTCATGCCGATGCAATACGAATGGTATTTGATAAAAACTTATTTAGATAATACGTTGCTTCAAGTTTAAGGTTTAAAGTTAACTTAAAACGTGATTGTTGAAACTATTATAAAATAGAATTTGATTTTAGAAATAAAAGTAGCCTCACCAGGTATTTGAAATTATAAGAAGGATAGCCATTAGCTGTCAGGTATAAAATCATCAAAAACAAGAAATAAAATAAACTAAAATATAAACAACTATGATTTTAGAAATGAAGGTTCCCTCTCCAGGGGAGTCCATTAAAGAAGTAGAAATCGCTACATGGTTAGTTCAAGATGGTGATTATGTAGAGAAAGACCAAGCGATTGCTGAGGTTGACTCAGACAAAGCCACGTTGGAATTACCGGCAGAGGCTAGTGGAATTATCACCTTAAAAGCTGCTGAAGGAGACGCCGTTGCTGTTGGTGCAGTAGTTTGTCTTATTGATACTGCAGCAGCCAAACCAGAAGGAGGCGCACCTGTAGCTACCCCCGTAAAAGTAGAAGCAAAACCGGTAGCCGAAGCTCCTAAAACTGCTCCTGCTCCAGAAGCTACATATGCGGCCCAAACACCTTCGCCTGCAGCACGAAAAATTTTAGAAGAAAAGAATATACAACCTTCGGATATTGTAGGTACAGGTAAAGGAGGACGAATTACCAAAGAAGACGCAATGAATGCTGTGCCTTCAATGGGAACACCTACGGGGGGTAACCGTGGTTCTGAACGTACTAAATTGTCAATGTTACGCCGTAAAGTTGCCGAGCGTTTAGTAGCGGCAAAAAATGAAACAGCGATGTTGACTACGTTTAATGAAGTCGATATGACCAATATCTATGCATTGCGCGATCAATTTAAAGAAGAGTTTAAAAATAAACACGGTTTAGGATTGGGCTTTATGTCATTCTTTACCAAAGCGGTAACCCGAGCACTTCAGCTTTATCCCGATGTAAACTCTATGATTGACGGTCAAGAGAAAGTATCGTATAATTTCTGTGATATTTCGGTTGCAGTTTCTGGACCTAAAGGATTAATGGTTCCTGTTGTTCGAAACGCTGAGACCTTGTCGTTTCGTGGTGTAGAAGCCGAAATCAAACGTTTGGCGTTACGCGCGCGTGATGGTCAAATTACGGTTGATGAAATGACGGGAGGAACCTTTACCATTTCCAATGGGGGTGTTTTTGGAAGTATGTTAAGTACACCCATTATAAACCCACCTCAATCGGGTATTTTAGGTATGCACAACGTAGTTGATCGTCCTATTGTGCGCGATGGACAAATAGTTATTGCACCCGTAATGTATGTTGCATTATCGTATGACCACCGTATTATCGACGGTCGCGAATCAGTAGGTTTCTTAGTTGCTGTTAAAGAAGCGCTAGAAAATCCCGCTACCATCTTAATGGGAGATAACCCCAGAAAAGCATTAGAACTATAGTTTTTAACGTCCTCTGATGAGGCGCCTCTATAGATGGAAATCCCAAACGGAAAGGTTTGGGATTTTTTATGCGTATTAAATTAGCTTTCAATTTAAACCCACAAAGGTTTGTATTACCCTACACTATTTATAACTCTAATTTTCTTTTCTTTGCAGTTGCGTGAGCGATAGAAGCAAAGTATCCTGCCCAACGTTAGGCAGGCAGATACTGCGGATAGCGCGACCCCACCGCCAAAATTTGCGATAAATTAACAATGAACGTTAGGTGGGGGCACGCCCAAAATCAAAAAATGATGCAAAAAACAAAATCAGCCGCTATTGGATTTATTTTCATAACCATGCTCATCGATATTACGGGATGGGGAATTATCATTCCGGTAATTCCAAAATTAATCCAAGAATTGATCAATGGCGATGTTAGTGAAGCCTCGAAAATTGGAGGTTGGCTGACTTTCGCCTATGCCATTACGCAGTTTGTTTGTGCACCGTTAGTTGGAAATTTAAGTGATAAATTTGGGCGTCGCCCCATTATTTTAGTGTCGCTTTTTGCTTTTTCGATGGATTATTTGTTGTTGGCTTTTGCACCTACCATCACTTGGTTGTTTATTGGGCGTATTATTGCCGGATTAACAGGGGCGAGCATTACGACGGCTTCGGCCTACATTGCGGATGTGAGTACGCCTGAAAATCGGGCGAAAAACTTTGGAATGATTGGCGCTGCCTTTGGATTGGGATTTATTATTGGTCCTGTACTTGGTGGGTTTTTAGGTGCATACGGTTCCCGGGTTCCTTTTTATGCCGCTGCGGTATTATGTTTGTTGAATTTTCTATATGGTTACTTTATTTTGCCCGAATCCTTAGCTCCCGAAAATCGCCGAGCTTTTAGCCTAAAACGTGCCAATCCGATAGGTGCATTTTTAAATTTACGCAAGTATCCCGTGTTGATTCCGTTGGTGTTTTCGATGTTTTTGTTATATGTCGCTTCCCATGCAGTACATAGCAATTGGAGTTTCTTTACCATGTATAAATTTAGTTGGCAAGAACGAATGATAGGGATATCGCTGGGGGTAATCGGACTTTTAGTTGGTTTAGTTCAAGGGGGCTTGATTCGATGGATTAATCCGAAATTGGGTAACGAGCGAAGTATTTATTTGGGCAATGCGTTGTATACCCTTGGTATGTTTTTGTTTGCTTTTGCAACCGAAAGTTGGATGCTCTTTGTGTTTTTAATTCCGTATTGTTTGGGCGGAATTGCGGGTCCCGCCATGCAATCGGTTATTTCAAGTAAAGTGCCTGCCAATGAACAAGGCGAAATCCAAGGTACATTATCGAGTTTGATGAGTGCTTCGGCCATTGTGGGTCCGCCGATGATGACTTCACTTTTTTACTTCTTTACCCATAAAGAAGCCCCGTTTCAGTTTGCTGGAGCCCCGTTTATCTTGGGTGGAATTTTAATGATGGTAAGTACTATAGTTTCGTTTGTAGTTTTACGAAAGAAAACGTTCGCAATGCAAGAATAAACTATAGTTAGCATAATCAATTATTGCATTACCAGCCAATAACACATCGGCACCAATTATACCATCTACGGGTTTGACTTTATATTGGTTTAAAGCGGTGTTGACATGGGTAAGGTCAAATACTACAAAAGCAAAATTTTTGTTTTTCCAGCGACCGATTTTCAGTTCATTATGGAGCGATTGTTCGGTAGGCATCCCAATTGCTCCTGCTCCAGCTGCTTTGGTGTGCGTAGGGAGTGTCTGTAGCATAAATTTTTCGACACCTTCAACTCCAATGCAGCTATTGCTGGCCCCTGTATCTAAAATAAAACGCCCTTTCACTCCATTAACTTTGGCAGTAATCAACAAGTGCTGGGTTTTACTTAGGGAAAAGGAAATACGCTTGTATTTGGTGTTTTTAAAAAACGTGATTAATGATGTCATTTGGTATTGGATTCAAATTTAACATAGTCAAAAAGCGCATAGTTCATCCGGTTAGGCATATGATCACCCATAAATGATAGGTTTTCAACACTACAATATATCGGAAAGGATATCTTTTTTTTATAGTGTAAAACCGTAGAAAATTTAGGGGTCTGGTTTATTTTCCAAACCGCCAATAGTTCGTTATTCAATCCTTTTTTGAGCGTTAGACTAAATTCATACCACTGATTACGAATAATTTTTACTCTTTTAGAACAATTAGGAAAACCTTGGGAAGTCATAATAACCAGCAACTCATCGCTCTGGAACTGCATCGCTTTTCGAATCGCTTTTGTACCATACCCAATTTCGAAATCCAATTCATGCGTATCATCAAAATATAAGAATGCGCCAATACTGGTGTTGTCTCCTTTGCCGATTTCTGGGATAAAAATTTTCCAAGTATAGGTGCCCGTAGTAAAGGATTGTACGGACTTTATTTTTGAACGTTCCGTTGTTTTTGGATGGGTAAATAATTTTAGACATCCATTATCCAAAAGGGTGTAATTTTTTTTCCCGTTGGTTTGCTGTGAATCATCCTTCCACTGCTCAAGGGTATTAAAATCCCATACATACTTATTGGTAGATTTTTCTTGGGAATACTCTTTGGGAGTAAGTGATAATGAGGAAATCCAAAGGAGAAGTACAATTAAAATGCGCATTACATTGAGTATACCAAAGAATTGATTGAAAATAAGTTGAAATCGGGCTAATTAAAGGTAAAGATAGTAACTTTGCTATATTAATTTGCATAAAATGATACTAACCGACACCCACACCCATTTGTATTCTGAAGAATTTGGGAATGAACGTGAAGCGATGATGCAGCGTGCATTTGCTGCGGGTGTAAATCGATTGTTTGTGCCTTCGATTGATTCATCCTATACCCAACAAATGTTGGACTTGGAAGCGCAATACCCTGAGAACGTTTTTTTAATGATGGGACTGCATCCGTGTTATGTTAAACCCGATTCATTTGAACAAGAATTGGAATGGGTATACCAACAGTTGCAATCGCATCGGTATTATGCTGTGGGTGAAATCGGGATTGATTTGTATTGGGACAAAACAACTTTGGCGATCCAACAAGAAGCCTTTCGCAGGCAAATGAAATGGGCAAAAGCAATGAACTTGCCCATTAACATTCATTGTCGCGATGCCTTTGACGAAGTGTTCGCCGTTTTAGAAAGCGAATATTCTAAAGAATTATTTGGTATTTTCCATTGTTTTACTGGGGATTTTGATCAAGCAAAACGCGCCATTGCACTTGGAATGAAATTAGGTATTGGAGGTGTTGTAACATTTAAAAATGGAAAAATAGATCAGTATTTGAATCAAATTGATTTGGATCATATTGTTTTAGAGACGGATGCACCCTATTTAGCTCCGGTTCCTTATCGAGGGAAACGAAACGAAAGCAGTTACACACTTTTGGTTGCCCAAAAACTTGCCGAAGTCTACGGCTGCACTGTTGAGGAAATTGCGGCAAAAACGACCAATAATTCAAAAAATATCTTCGGAATATAAAAGCGATTACCCCAAAAAGTCATTATTTTTTTGTTCTTTTGTTATCCTAATCAAACTCGAATACATGCAAAAGTTTGACGCTATTCGTCCTTTTTACGATGCAGAAGTCAATGCTGCGCTACAAGCAGTTTCCAATCATCCAATGATGAAAGCATTGATGAATTTTGCATATCCACAAGTGGAGGAGGAGGTTTGGAAAGAACAACTACGGCGAACTCATTCGATACGTGATTTTCAAATCAATTTTGCATACCAAGCGGTAAAAAAAGTGTTGGAAAAAAGCTCAGATGGTCTTACCACTTCAGGGTTTGAGAACTTAGAGCCCAATACATCCTATCTATTTATTTCTAATCACCGCGATATTATTTTGGATACGTCCATTTTGAATGTTTGTTTGTTTGACCATGGTTTAGTGATGACTGCTTCGGCTATTGGAGATAATTTGGTTAAAAAAGATTTCTTGAAAACGCTGTCCAAGTTGAACCGTAATTTTGTCGTTCAACGCGGATTACCTCCCCGGGAGCTTTTGGAAAGTTCGAAGCTCATGTCGGAATACATTGCTCAATTGTTGTTGCGCGAAAATCGTTCCGTATGGATTGCCCAGCGCGAAGGGCGCACCAAAGATGGAAATGATGCAACCCATAGCGGCGTTTTAAAAATGTTGGCGATGGGTTCAGATGAAAACAATGTAATGCATTACTTTAAAAAAATTAAAATTGTTCCCGTTTCTATCTCTTATGAATACGACCCTACCGATGCTTTAAAAATGCCACAATTGATGGCTGAAGCAAACGAAGAAATCTACATCAAAGAGAAAAATGAAGATTTCATTACCTTATTAAGCGGAATTATTGGGCAAAAGAAACGAATTCATTTGCACGTGGGTAAGATTTTAGATGAAGAAATCGACCAAATTTGTGCTGATAATGACAACACAAATAAACAAATTCAAGCTCTAGCGCAAGTCATAGACGATTCAATTTTGCAATCGTATAGATTATGGCCTACGAATTATATTGCGTATGATTTATTATACCAAACCAATAGTTATGCAAATCAGTATACAGAAGCGGAAAAGTCGTTATTCGAACGTCGTTTAGAAATGCGTATTGATGTGAATAATGAAATGATGCGCGAGAGTTTTTTGGCAATGTATGCCCATCCCGTAATCAATCAATCGAAGTACCGTCATGCCTAATCAACCCAAAATTCTTTTGATTTATACGGGAGGCACCATCGGAATGATGAAAGATGCCAAAACTGGAGCGCTTAAAGCATTCAATTTTAAAAAGTTACTTCAAAAAATACCCGAAATTAAGCAATTGGATTGTCAAATTGAGACGATTTCATTCAAGCAACCTATCGATTCTTCGAATATGAGTCCTAAAAATTGGGTGGAGATTGCTCAAATTATTGAAGTGCATTATAGCATGTATGATGGCTTTGTGGTTTTGCATGGTTCAGATACGATGTCATACTCTGCTTCGGCCCTTAGCTTCCTACTAGAAAATCTTGCCAAACCGGTTGTTTTTACAGGCTCTCAACTTCCTATAGGCGATTTTCGAACTGATGCGAAAGAAAATTTGATTACTGCGATTCAAATTGCTGCATTACATCAAAAAGGAAAATCGGTGATCCAGGAAGTTTGTCTGTATTTTGAATATAAATTATACCGAGGAAACCGAACAACAAAGATAAACGCCGAACATTTTAATGCCTTTGCCTCGCCCAATTATTTGCCCTTAGCCGAATCAGGAGTGCATTTGAATGTAAATACCAGTTCGTTATTACCAAGTACAATGAAATCCTTGGTGGTTCATAAAGAATTAGATTCAAATGTCGTGATCATTAAAATGTTTCCGGGTATAAATGCGTTGGTTTTAAATGCCTTATTGTCTACACTTAATTTACGTGGAATTGTTTTAGAGACATACGGCGCTGGGAATGCTCCTACTGAAGATTGGTTTATCGAGATCTTAAAAAAAGCGATAGAAAAAGGGTTGTTCATTATTAATGTAACCCAGTGCTCGGGAGGAAGTGTCAATATGGGACAATATGAAACAAGTACGTTATTAAAGGAAATAGGTGTAATCTCTGGAAAGGATATTACTACAGAAGCTGCGGTTACTAAATTAATGTATTTATTGGGCCAGAATGTTGCGCCAAAAGTTTTTAAAACCATCTTCGAAACCCCTATTCGTGGGGAAATGATTTCTTAAAACATTTTGATTATTCCGAAAAATGCATCAAATTTGCAGACCTTAATAGAGAGGTGTCCGAGTGGTTGAAGGAGCAAGCCTGGAAAGTTTGTATGTGGGTAACTGCATCGAGGGTTCGAATCCCTTCCTCTCTGCAAGACAAGGGCAGGCCGGTGGCCTGCCCTT